>NZ_JBEFDG010000030.1:0-147573 GCF_040137905.1 Corticimicrobacter sp. | reverse complement strand
GGGCAGCGCTGTTTTGTTGAACGCCACGACAGCATCCAACAGGCGGGGGCCTTCAGCGGGACCTGTCTGAGCAGCGCGAAGCGCTGCGAGTTTGTCCCGCTGCCCGTCTGTTGGATGCTGTCGTGGGCAGTCCTGCACCGTCCAGGTGCCAGGACCGGAAACAGACAGCGCTGCCCTCACAGCAGCGCCACCCTGGCGTGTCTTCCCAAGATCAAGCCACCACATCCAACTTGGCAATCCCCAACGCCAGCGTCTTGGCCCCCACATCCTGGAACTGAATCTGGGCCTGCGCATCCTGCCCCTGCCCGCTCAGCCCAATGATCGTCCCTTCACCAAAGCGGGCATGGCGCACGCCCTGGCCGATACGGAACTGCTGATCGCCCACAGTCACGCTGGCACCACCGAGGCGACCACCACGCGGACTGGTCGTACCGGAATCCGGCCGGCCAAAGGCATCACGGGGCGTATTCCAGCCCGACGACGCCGCACCGCCGTCCCAGGAACGGCTCTCGCGCACTCGGGGCGTCAGCCACTTGACATGCTCTTCCGGCACTTCCTCCAGGAAACGCGAACGCATTGCGTAACGTGTCTGCCCATGCAGCATCCGGCTTTGCGCCAGGCTCAGGTAGAGACGCTCCCGCGCACGCGTCATGGCCACGTACATCAGGCGCCGCTCCTCTTCGAGACCGGACTGTTCCAGCAGGCTGTTTTCATGCGGAAACAGCCCTTCTTCCAGACCAGTCACGAACACCGCCTTGAACTCCAGCCCCTTGGCGGCATGAACCGTCATCATCTGCACGGCATCTTCACCCGCCTGGGCCTGGTTATCACCCGCCTCAAGCGAGGCATGCGACAGAAAGGCCGAGAGCGGTGTCATCACATTCACAACAGCAGCGCCTGCCACTTCGTCCGTTGCCAATGCCGGCGCATCCAAGGGCGCAAACGGCACAGGCGGTGGCAGTTCTCCGGCAGACAGTCCCTCGTAACCGGACTCCCCGGCAAAGGCGGCGGCTGCGTTGATCAGCTCGGACAGGTTTTCCAGCCGTTCGGCACCTTCGCGCTCGCCTTGATAAAAGGCGCGCAATCCACTGGCTGCAATGACATGATCCACCAGCTCAGGCAGAGACAGCCGACGCGTGTCCTCGCGCATCTGGGCGATCAGCGTGGCAAACTGGGCCAGGCTGCTGCCGCCGCGTCCGGCCACGAAAGGCACGGCATCGGCCAGGCTGACACCATGTGTCCGTGCGGCGTCGGCCTGCGACTCCAGCGTACGGGCACCGATCCCGCGCGCCGGGAAGTTGACCACGCGCAGCCAGGCCGTATCGTCACCCGGATTGGCCAGCAGTCGCATGTAGGCCAGCGCATGCTTGATTTCCTGGCGCTCGAAAAAGCGCAGCCCGCCATATACGCGATAAGGGATACCCGCCGTGAACAGTTGGTGCTCGATGACCCGGGACTGCGCATTGCTGCGATAGAGAATGGCAATCTCATGCCGTGGGCAGCCGTCAGAGACCAGGCTGCGGATCTCGTCCAGCACCCATTGTGCCTCGAGCAGGTCGGAAGGCTGCTCCATGATGCGCACCGGCTCGCCTGCCCCCTGGTCGGTCCAGAGATTCTTGCCCATGCGGCCATCGTTGTGCTCGATCAGCGCATTGGCCGCATCCAGGATGTGTCCATAAGAGCGATAGTTCTGCTCCAGGCGGATCACGTTGCCCTGCGCATAGTCGCGCTCGAAATCGGCCATGTTGCCGACATTGGCACCGCGGAAGGCATAGATCGACTGGTCGTCGTCGCCCACCGCGAACAGCGCCGCGCCATCGCCTGCCAGCAGCGTCAGCCACTTGTACTGCAGGGCATTGGTATCCTGGAACTCATCGACCAGGATATGCCGAAAGCGACGCTGATAATGCTCGCGGATCGGTGCATTGCGGCTCAGCAGCTCATAGGCGCGCAACAGCAGTTCGGCAAAATCGACCACACCCTCGCGCTGGCACTGGGCATCGTACATCTCATAGATTTCGACCTGCTTGCGGCTGAAATTGTCCCAGGCCTCAACCTGGGCCGGGCGCAGTCCCGACTCCTTGGCATTGTTGATGAACCGTTGCACATCGCGCGGCGGATATTTGTCATCATCGATGCCTGCGCCCTTGAGCAGCCGCTTGATGGCAGACAGTTGATCGGCGCTGTCCAGTATCTGGAAAGTCTGTGGCAGGCCGGCATCGCGATGGTGCGCGCGCAGCATGCGATTGCACAGGCCATGAAAGGTGCCGACCCAGAGGCCGCGCGTATCGATGGGCAAAATGGCTGCGACCCGCGTCAACATCTCGCGGGCCGCCTTGTTGGTGAAAGTCACCGCCATCAGTCCGTAAGGGGTGACCTGGCCTGTCTGTATCAGCCAGGCCATGCGTGTGGTCAGTACCCGGGTCTTGCCGCTGCCTGCTCCCGCCAGCACCAGGGCATGGCGGGGTTCCAGCGTGACGGCGGCACGCTGCTGTGGATTGAGTGACTCGATCATGCTGCGTAACGGCGCAGGCGCTGGGCAAATTCATCGAGTTGGGCAATGCCACTTTGCTGGGCACGCTGGCACCACGCCTGAAGATCAGCCAGCAACTGCTCGCTGCTGGCGCTCGAGCTTTCCCAGAGACGGGACAGTTCGCGGCGCATCTGCACCATGGTGGACAGCTTCTGGTTGCTGCTCAGCACTTCATCAAGCTGGGCGCGATGCTCGGGCTTGAGCGAAGCATCATCCTCACTCTTGTGCAACGCACGGCGCGCCTTGCGGAACAACGCCAGATTGGCACCCGAAGCCTTGGCCTGCAGACGGGTCAGTTCCTGGCTGCCGGCCTTCTTGAGCATGTCGGCATAGCGCGCCATGATCTCATAGCGGTGCGTGATCACGCCTTGCAACGTATCCAGGCTGATCGAACCCTGGTCCTCGCCCAGCTTCAGCTTGGGTGCGACCTTCTTGACCGTGGCCAGCCCCAGCATGCGCATGAAGCTGATATAGACCCAGCCTACGTCGAACTCGTACCACTTGCTGGAAAACTTGGCCGACGAGGCATGGGCGTGGTGGTTGTTGTGCAGCTCTTCGCCACCGATGATGATGCCCCAGGGACTGATGTTGGTGCTGGTGTCCGGGCTGGCAAAATTGCGATAGCCCCAGAAATGGCCCAGGCCATTGACCACGCCAGCTGCCCAGAAGGGAATCCAGGCCATCTGCACGGCCCAGACGGTCAATCCGACCGCGCCGAACAGCAATACGTCGATCAGCATCATCAGCATGATGCCGCGCGCGCTGTAGCGCGAATAGACATTGCGCTCCATCCAGTCATCAGGCGTGCCCTTGCCGAACTTGTCGAGAGTTTCTCGATTATTGGATTCGTCACGGTAGAGCTCGGCCCCGCGGAACAGCACACGCCAGATCCCGTAGACCATGGGTGAATGTGGGTCACCGTCGCGCTCGCAGCGGGCATGGTGCTTGCGGTGGATGGCCACCCACTGCTTGGTGACCATGCCGGTGGTCAGCCACAGCCAGAAGCGGAAAAAATGCGCCACGGCCGGATGCAGGTCAAGGCCACGGTGTGCCTGGCAGCGATGCAGGTAGATCGTGACGGCTGCAATAGTGATGTGAGTCACCACCAGAGTGAACACGACGATCTGCCACCAGGAGGCGTCAGTCAGGCCGTTGGAGAGAAACGCGAGGATGTAATCCATATGGCGTGTCGGACCTCATTGAAAATAAAAACCAGATAGCCGGAGTTTAATCCAGCCGCTTGAGATATGACAGCCGTATGGCAGAAAAGTTTTGTGCTATTCAGGTTTATGTGCTAGTAAAAGCAACACCCCAAAGGCAGGCATATAATGGTTCGGTTACTTTTCAACCCCTCTTTCCCGGGCACACGCCAGACATGAGCAAAACATCTTTGGACAAGAGCAAGATCAAGTTCCTGTTTCTCGAAGGAATCCACCCCTCGGCCAGCGAAATCCTGCGCCAGGCGGGCTACACCCAGATCGAAAACCTGACCACCGCCCTGCAGGGCGATGCCCTCAAGGAAAAGATCGCCGACGTACACTTCATCGGCCTTCGCTCCCAGAGCCAGTTGACTGCCGACATCTTCGAGCACGCCAAGAAGCTGGTTGCTGTGGGCTGCTTCTGCATCGGCACCAACCAGGTCAACCTGGATGCTGCCCGCGAGCGTGGCGTGGCTGTTTTCAATGCACCCTACTCCAACACCCGTTCGGTGGCCGAACTGGTGCTGGCCGAAGCCATCCTGCTGCTGCGCGGCGTGCCCGAAAAAAGCAAGCTGGCGCATGACGGCGTCTGGCGCAAATCTGCCGCCAACTCTTTCGAGATCCGCGGCAAGACCCTGGGCATCGTCGGCTACGGCGCAATCGGTACCCAACTGTCGGTACTGGCCGAGTCGCTGGGCATGCGCGTGATCTATTACGATGTCATCAACAAGCTCTCGCTGGGCAATGCCCATCAGGTCGCCGACCTGTACGACCTGCTGGGCCAGAGCGATATCGTCAGCCTGCACGTGCCCCAGACCCCCTCTACCAAATGGATGATCGGGGCCAAGGAAATCGCGGCCATCAAGCCGGGCGGCATTCTGATCAATGCATCGCGCGGTACCGTGGTCGAAATCGATCCCCTGGTCGAAGCACTCAAGGCCAAGAAGCTGTCGGGTGCCGCCATTGATGTGTTCCCCAAGGAACCGGGCAACAACAACGAAGAGTTCGTCTCGCCGCTGCGCGGCCTGGACAACGTGATCCTGACCCCGCACGTCGGCGGCTCGACCATGGAAGCCCAGGAGAACATCGGCAAGGAAGTGGCCGAAAAGCTGGTTCGCTACAGCGACAACGGTACCACCACCTCCGCCGTCAACTTCCCCGAAGTGGCCCTGCCCGAGCATCCCGACAAGCATCGTCTGCTGCACGTCCACCAGAACGTGCCGGGCGTCATGTCGGAAATCAACCGCATCCTGTCCGAGAACAACATCAATATCTCGTCGCAGTACCTGCAGACCAGCGGCAACGTCGGCTACGTGGTCATCGACCTCGATGCCGCCTCGTCCGAACTGGCACAGGAAAAACTGGCACAGGTCAACGGCACGATCCGCTGCCGCGTGCTGTTCTGAGGCGCTGATATTTCTGGCAGCATGTTGCTGTGCTGCCAGGCACCGCTGCGTACCGCCTGCCTCGCTGAAAAACGCTGCTGTTTTCGACTGAGATAGCAGCGTTTTTATCGTCTGCGTTCTGGTATCACGCCAGGCTTGAAAAGCCCTGTCGTCCTGAGACCCACACCACGGCAAGGGTAACAGCCAGCAACAACATCAGCACGGGTGAAAACGCCACAACGCCCAGGCGATCCAACAACACGCCGCCAATCATTCCACCACCGGCAATCGCCATATTCCAGGCCGTGACCAGCATGGACTGCGCCACATCGGCGGCCTCTGCCGCAGTCCTTGCAATGGCCGTCTGAAACAGCGTTGCAGCACCACCAAACGCCAGCCCCCAGATAGCCACAGCGGCATAGACGGCTACAGCATTGGTCGCGATGCCGAGCAGCAATGCCGACAGGCCGAACAGCATCGTGCTGACCAATATCAGCATGCGCAGATGTCGGTCGATCAACACACCGATGATCCCGATGCCCAGCAGGGATGCCATGCCAAACACCAGCAGCACCAGATCCGTGCGCTTACCCATGCCTGCTGCTGCCAGAAAGGGCGCAATATAGGTATAAAGAATATTGTGTGCCAGCACAAAGGCCAATACCACAAAGAGCACCGGTCGAATTCCCGGCATGGTGAATACACGCCCGAGCGGCAAACGCTTGCCCGCGGCCTGTCCGGCAAAATCAGGCACCTGAATGCGTACCCACGCCATCAGCACCAGAGCCAGCATGCTCATCATGCCAAAGCACATCCGCCAACCCACCAGATTGCCCAGGAACGTCCCTGCGGGCACACCCAGCGACAGTGCCAAAGGGGTACCGACCATGGCAATGGCAATCGCCCTGCCCTTCAAATGATCAGGCACCATGCGTGCGGCATAACCCGCCAGCAGTGCCCACAGCAACCCCGCCGACACACCGGCGAGAAAGCGCGCCACCATCGTCACGGCATAGCTGCCGGAAACCGTTGTCACGGTATTGGCCATCACAAAGCCCGCAATGGCTGCCAGCAGCAACGGACGACGACGCACGCCCTGCGTGGCAGTTGTCAGCGGGATGGCCGCGACCAGCGAGCCAAGGGCATAGAGGGTGACGGCCTGCCCGACCCATGCCTCGGATACGGCCAGGTCCTGCGCCATCTGCGGCAACAGCCCTGCCGGCAGGGCCTCGGTCAGGATAGTGATGAATGCAGCCGTGGCCAGCGCCAGCAGCGATGCAAGCGGCAAGCGGTCTCGTGCCTGAGTTTTCATCGAGTCGCCCCCTGCACACCATAGACGGCATCGCGCAGATCCGTGACAAAACGACCAGACATACCCTCGTACAGCGTGTTGGTGAAGGCCACTACACTCAGGCCCTGGGTCCGATCCACGAACCAGGCATGACCATAGGCACCACCCCAGCGCCAGGTGCCTGGCGATTCCGGCGATGCGGCACGCTGCGGATCGCGCAGCACTGACCAGCCCAGGCCGAAGCCGAAACCCGGCGCATTGGGCAGCTCAAGACCCGGGGTCTGATCACGCCCCATCTCCTCGATCAGTTCGTCGGACAGCAACGTGCCACCCCACTGGCGCAGGCTTTCCAGCAAGCGCAGCAAATCAGCGGCCGTGCCTGCCATGCCCGCGCCGCCAGAAGGAAAGGCAGCCGCATCGAAGATACGCGCAGGGCTGTAGGAAATGCCGACTGCCCCCTCGAAAGCAGAGATTGTTTCACGCTCGGCCAGTCGGTGTGGCTCCGGAGCATCATTCACATAGGCTGTCGCTACGCGCTGAAGGTCATGCGCGATGAAGCCGGTATCCGTCATGCTCAGCGGGCCAGTCACCAGTTGGCGTATCGCTTCGTCCAGCGGCGTACCGTGGACGCGCGCAATCAGGGCACCCAGCACATCGGTCGCCAGCGAATAGCCCCAGCCTGCACCTGGCGGGTACAGCAGCGGCACGCTGGCGATACGACGCAGGTTTTCGTCCAGAGTAATGCCTGACGCGTCCATGCCATCCGACACGCCTGCCTGCGCATAGGGCCCTTGTGCATCTGCCTCGAAAAAGCGATAGCCCAGACCTGCGGTGTGGCTGAGCAAGTGGCGCACGGTAATCCGTGCTGGCGAGCCATCGCCCAGTCGGGGTTGGAATTCGGGCAGCCAGCGCGCAATATCGTCATCCAGCGCAAGTCGTTCCTGCGCCACCAATACCAGTGCCGCAACCGACACGATGGGCTTGCTGACCGAGGCCAGCCGGAAGATCGTGTCAAGCGTCATCGGATGCGCATGCTCACGATCTGCCCATCCGGCAGCCTGCTGATGGATCAACTCGCCATCGCGCGCCACGAGCACGACAGCACCGACCAATCGCCGTTCGTCCAGTGCCTGCTGGATAACAGACCGAAGACGGGCGGGAAGATGGGCTGGCGGCACACCTGGGTTCAGGAAAGAAATGGGGGTCATCACGGCAACGTCCTCGACTTGATCGGTTATTTGATTGGCGATGCCGTTACGATAGAAAACCCATCATTAAAGAAAAAGCAGGCTACAGTTCCTATTTATACGGAACATAACTTCCGCAATTGGAGGGTGATATGGACAGTTTGAATGGCTTCACAGTGTTCGTGCAGGTCGCCGAAACGCGCAGCTTCGTCGCGGCCGGCCGGCTGCTGGGCGTGTCGGCCTCGGCCATCGGCAAGAGCGTGGCGCGACTTGAGGAAAAACTCGGGGTACGCCTGTTCCATCGCAGCACGCGCAGTATCACGCTGACGGCTGAGGGCACACTGTTCCTGGAACGCAGTCGACGCATCCTGGCTGAGATCGAAGCCGCAGAGCAGGAACTGTCACAGGCCAGCAACGCTCCGCGCGGACGCCTGCGAATCAGCCTGCCACTGGTCAGCACACTGGTCCTGCCGGTACTGGGCGAATTCATGCGTACCTATCCCGACATCGAGCTGGATCTGGACTTTACCGACCAGATGGTCGATGTGATCCAGGATGGCTTCGATGCCGTCGTACGCACGGGCGAACCCGCCGACTCCCGCCTGACGGCGCGCCGACTGGGTACATTCCGTTCTTTGCTGGTCGCTTCCCCGGATTACCTTGAGCGACATGGCAGGCCGCAAGTGCCCGCCGATCTGCTGCAGCACCGCTGCCTGCACTACCGCTCAGGCTACAGTGGCAAACTGGAACATTGGGCACTGCGCCTTGCGCCGGGCGAGCCACCGCTGCAGCTCCCCACGTCGATGATCTGCAACAACATCGAGACGCGTGTGTGCTTCGCGCTGCAAGGGCTGGGGATTGCCTACCTGCCGGACTTTTCCATTCGCGAAGCACTGGCCGATGGCCGCCTGGAGTCTGTTCTGACCGACTACGTGGAGCGCACGGGTGTTTTCCATGTACTGTGGCCGGCCAGCAGGCACCCATCACCGAAAGTGCGGGCCCTGGTGGATTTCCTGTGCGAGCACGTATTTCCTGAGGAGCCCCTCAGCCAGTTGCCTTCCTCTGCAATGCCGCTGCAAAGAAGCCATCCGTGCCATGCACATCCGACCTCAGGCTGAGATAGGGGCCGTCCAGCACCAGCGCAGGCACCCGATCTCCCAGCACTTCCCGTGCGTCAAGCAATTCAAAATCCGGATGCTGTGCCAGGAATGCTTCGATCTGGGCTTCGTTCTCGTCCGGCAGAATGCTGCAGGTGGCGTATACGAGCCTGCCGCCCGGTGCCACGCAACGCGCTGCCGAATTGAGAATGCGTGCCTGTATCTCCACCAGCGCGGCCAGGCTTTCCGGCGTCTGGCGCCATTTCAGGTCAGGATTGCGGCGCAGCGTACCCGTACCGCTGCAGGGTGCATCGACCAGCACCCGATGCGCCTTGCCTGACAGGCGCTTCACGCGGGTATCATTTTCGCTGCTCAGGGCGATCGGAATCACATTCGACAGTCCGCTGCGGGCCAGTCTCGGCTTGGCATTGGCCAGCCGCGCAGCCGACACATCCATGGCATACAGCCGCCCCGTGGAACGCATCAGCGCACCCAGCAGCAATGTCTTGCCACCGGCACCGGCACAAAAATCAACCACGGTTTCCTGCCGCTTGGGACCGACCATCAGGGCCAGCAATTGGCTGCCTTCGTCCTGCACCTCGATCTGCCCGTCCGTGAACTGGCTCCAGCGATTGAGCGGCAAATGCATATCCAGCCGCATGCCCCAGGGAGAGTACGGTGTCGCCGTCAGCTTGTCCGACAGCTCGCCCAGCTGGGCCTGCAGCACCGTCATCATGGCGTCGCGCTCGGCCTTGAGCGGATTGACGCGCAGGTCGAGCGGCGCAGGCTGGTTGAGCGCCTGGGCCAGTGCCTCGGGCTCGGCCAGCGCACCGATCTTCTCGTCCAGCCAGTCGGGCAGGCTGTGCCGCACCGCCCTCGACTGGCTTTGAGGATCAATGCGACCGACATGCTCGAGCCAGGCGCGCTCATCCATCTCCAGCGCCTCTTCGAGCGCAGCGGCCCCCAGCGTAGCCGACAGCCCCAGGATCGCCAGGCGGCGCGTCGCCGTGCCATGGCCACTTGTCGCCATCTGGCGGTAACGTCGCAGATGACGCAAAGTGTCGTACAGGCCCTCGGCCAGTTCACCCCGGTCGCGGCTGCCCAGACGGGCATTTTCCTTGAACCAGCGGGACAGCGCCACATCGGCGGGCTGCTGCCAGTTCAGCACCAGATCGAGTACCTGGCGCAGTTGCTCGAGGCGAATGCCAACACGGCCACCACGCGGTGCCGCCTCGGCGACCTCGAAGCGTCGACGGTTGTCAGGGCGGCTGCCCAACTCGCGACGCGCGCCGGAATCCTGACGATCAGGACGCGCCACACGACCGACGCGTTCAGGTCGTTCGGAGCGTACAGGCCGCTCTCTGCGATCTGCGCGTTCGGTACGTTCTGCACGATCCGTGCGTTCAGTGCGATCTGCACGTACGCCACGCTCTGCCCGGTCAAAGCGACTGTTGGCACCCTCCCCCTCGCTGCGACCGCGCCCGGCGCTGCCCGACGCGCGGCGCGCACCTGGATCCTGGCGTGATGTTTCCTTGCGCACCCCATCACGCTGCCCGCCGGCAGGCCCGCGTGTGCCGGTTTCCGGCCGCGCACCTGGACGACTTTTGCGTTCCGTCGGCCGGCCCTGCCCCTGTTCGGGGCGCGTACCTGTCTTGACCCAGCGCGGCTGTCGCGACTGTCGTTTCTCGTTCATTGCTGACCTCCGGTTATCTGTACATCGCCGCCATAGAAAAAGCGGCTTTCCACGCCCTGCACTTCCACACGTCCCGCCTCGCCCATCTCGACCCGTCCTTCGGACAGCCAGCGTGCCACCTGCGGATAAATGCGATGTTCCACCTGCAACACGCGCTGCGCCAGAGCCTCCGGCGCATCACCTGCAAGAATCGGCACGGCCCCCTGCGCAATGATGGGGCCACTATCGAGCAGCGGTGTCACGAAATGTACCGTGCAGCCATGCACCTGCACGCCCTTGGCCAGTGCCTGAGCATGCGTATGCAGGCCCGGAAAGGCCGGCAACAGTGACGGATGGATATTGACCAGCCGGTGCTCGAAATGGCGCACGAAGCCCGGCGTCAGGACACGCATGAAACCAGCCAGCAATACATAGTCGGGCGAGTATCGGTCGATGGCATCGGCCAGCGCCTGGTCGAAAGCCTCGCGGCTCGAGTAGTCGCGGTGCGGCACACAGGCTGTTTCTATACCCTGCGCCTGGGCCCATGCGAGTCCGGCGGCTTCTTCGCGATTGGCGATGACGGCTACGATGTCGGCCGGCCAGCCCTGCTCACGACAGGCCTGCACAATGGCCTGCATATTGCTGCCCTGGCCCGAAACCAGGATGACGAATCTGCACGGCACGGCAGACGAATGGCCCCGATCGGGCAACGAAGAAGAAAAATCCGGCAAAATAGCGCTTTCCATGAAAATGGCGACCCAGGCGGCGAACCCGACATTGTAAACTTTCGCCGGCAGGTGCATCATTCATATAAATTAATTTCCATCAGGCATGTCTTTTCCCGCATCCAACGGTCCCTGTGCGCTGACCATCGGCAACTTCGACGGCGTCCACCTGGGACACCAGGCCATCCTGGCCCGCGTCCATGACGCGGCTGCCGCACGCGAACTATCGCCTGCCGTGATGACCTTCGAGCCGCACCCCAAGGAATATTTCGCGCACCTGCGCGGCCATCCCGAACTGGCCCCCGCCCGCATTTATACGCTGCGCGACCGGCTGGCGGCGATCCGGGCCTGCGGCATCCGCCAGATCAGTCTGCAACGCTTCAATGCGCACCTGGCTGCCATGCCTGCCGAGGATTTCGTCACCGAATTATTGGCCGGCACGCTGCAGGCGCGCTGGCTGCTGGTGGGCCGCGACTTCCGCTTCGGACATCAGCGTCGCGGCAACGTCGAGCTGCTGCGTGGGCTTGGACAGCAGCACGGTATCGAGGTCGAGGTCATGGAGGATGTGACCGACCCTGAAGGGCAGCGCATTTCCAGTTCCGGCATCCGCCAGGCACTGGCCGATGGCAATCTTGACGATGCCAAGGCTCACCTGGGTCGTGCCTGGACTATCAGCGGTCATGTGCTGCATGGCCGCAAACTGGGCCGCACACTGGGCTTTCCAACCATGAACATCCGCCCGCCCGCCCGCTGTGCAGCCCGGGCGGGTGTCTACGTCGTACAGGTGCATGGCCTCGACACAGCCCCCTTTGCCGGCGTCGCCAACCTGGGCATGCGCCCAACCGTGGATCAGAGCCGCCGCATGGTGCTCGAAGTCCATGCCCTGACTGAACCCGATCCCCTGCAGGCCCGCGACCCGGCCTTTTCGAAAGCGCGTTTGCAGGCATACGGTAAACTCGTGCGGATCGAATTCCTGCAATTGCTGCGGGATGAACAACGCTTTTCCGATCTGGATTCACTGACCGCCGCCATCCAGAACGATGTCCGGCTCGCTTACGATTACTTTTCCCGTCATGGACTATAAAGATACGCTGAACTTCCCCGATACACCCTTCCCCATGCGTGGCAATCTGCCCAAGCGCGAGCCGGGCTGGATTGAAGAATGGGAAAGGAACCGTATCTACGATGCGATCCGTGCCGCCAGCAAGGGCCGCCCGCGTTTCGTGCTGCATGACGGCCCGCCCTACGCCAATGGCGACATCCATCTGGGCCATGCGCTCAATCGCATTCTCAAGGACATCATCGTCAAGAGCCGCAACATGGCTGGCTACGATGCCCATTATGTGCCGGGCTGGGACTGCCATGGCATGCCCATCGAAATCCAGATCGAGAAAAAATACGGCAAGCACCTGCCGACCGCAGAAGTGCTCGCCAAGGCACGCGCCTACGCCACCGAGCAGATCGAACGCCAGAAGCGCGACTTCAAGCGCCTGGGTGTGCTGGCGGAATGGGAGCGTCCTTACCTGACCATGAATTTCCAGAACGAGGCCAACGAAATCCGCGTACTGGGCCGCATCATGGAAAAAGGCTATGTATTCCGCGGCCTGAAACCGGTCAACTGGTGCTTTGACTGTGGTTCGGCACTGGCCGAGGCCGAGGTCGAGTACGCCGACCGTACCGATCCCGCCGTCGATGTCGCCTTCCCGTTTGCCGATACCGACGCACTGGCACGCGCCTTCGGCCTGCCGCAGGTCGACGCCGGGGCCATCGTCATCTGGACCACCACGCCCTGGACGATTCCGTCCAACCAGGCGCTCAATGTCCATCCCGAGGTGGAGTACGCACTGGTCCGCGTCACGCCGGCACCGGCTTTCGGCCCGCTGCTGCTGCTGACCAGCGAGCGCGTACAGCCGTGCCTCGATCAATGGGGCCTGCAGGGCGAAGTCATCGCCACCTGCGCCGGACAGGCATTGGACCACATCCGCTTCCATCATCCGCTGGCGCAGGCCGATGCCGGCTACGCACGCACCTCGCCCATTTTCCTGGGCGACTACGTCACGACCGACACCGGGACCGGCATCGTCCACTCGGCACCTGCCTATGGGGTAGATGACTTCCTCTCCTGCAAGGCCAACGGCATTGTCGATGCCGACTTCATCAATCCCGTCATGGGCAACGGCCACTATGCCGACTCGCTGCCCCTGTTCGGCGGCCTCAAGATCTGGGATGCCAACCCGAAGATCGTCGACGCGCTGCGTGATGCCGGCACACTGCTGCAGGTCGCCAAGCTGCCACACAGCTACATGCACTGCTGGCGCCACAAGACCCCCATCATCTACCGTGCCACCAGCCAGTGGTTTGCCGGCATGGACGTACAGCCCACCGACGGCAGCGCCACCCTGCGCGAAAAGGCACTTGCAGGCATCGAGGCAACTGCTTTCTATCCCGCCTGGGGCAAGGCACGCCTGCACAACATGATTGCCAACCGTCCCGACTGGACCCTGTCGCGCCAGCGCCAATGGGGTGTGCCGATGGCGTTCTTCGTGCACAGGGAAACGGGCGAACTGCACCCACGCACCCCTGAACTGCTCGAAGCCATTGCGCAGCGGGTCGAACAGCACGGCATCGAAGCCTGGCAAACACTCGATCCTCGTGAACTGCTGGGTGACGAGGCCGATCAGTACGAAAAGAACAAGGACACGCTCGATGTCTGGTTCGATTCCGGCAGTACCCACGCCACCGTACTCGGCGGCGATCCCCTGCAGGAAACTGCCGAGGCCGCGCACAGCGCGCTCAAGATCAAGGGTTCGCACGGCGACGAGCTGGGCTGGCCGGCCGACCTGTACCTGGAAGGCTCCGACCAGCACCGTGGCTGGTTCCATTCCTCCCTGCTGACGGCCTGCATGCTGTATGGTCGCCCGCCCTACAAGGCGCTGCTCACGCACGGTTTCACCGTCGATGGCCAGGGCCGCAAGATGAGCAAGTCGCTGGGCAACACCATCGTCCCGCAAACCATCAACCAGGATCTGGGAGCCGAGATCCTGCGCCTGTGGGTGGCCTCGACCGATTATTCCGGCGAACTGTCGATTTCCGACGAAATCCTCAAGCGCGTGGTTGAAAGTTATCGCCGCATCCGCAATACGCTGCGTTTCCTGCTCGCCAACACCAGCGATTTCAATCCTGACACGGATCGCGTGGCTTTCGAGGACCTGGTCGAGATCGATCGCTATGCGCTGTCGCTGACTGCCCAGATGCAGGACGAAATCCTGGCACAGTACGAGCGCTACGAATTCCACCCTGCCGTTACCCGGCTGCAGACATTCTGCTCCGAGGACCTGGGGGCGTTCTACCTCGACATTCTCAAGGACCGCCTGTACACCACGGCCCCCAAGAGCCACGCCCGTCGCTCGGCCCAGACTGCGTTGTACGACATCACCCGGACCCTGCTCAAGCTGATGGCCCCTATCCTGTCGTTCACGGCAGAAGAGGCCTGGACCATCTTTGCTCCCGGCCAGACGCCGACTATTTTCACCGAGACATTCCAGATCCTGCCGGCCATCGATGGCAACCTGCTGGAAAAGTGGCAACGCGTGCGCACCGTGCGCGCCGACGTCATGCGCCGGCTGGAGGAAGTCCGCGCCGAAGGCCGTATCGGCGCTTCGCTGCAGGCCGAAATCGACATCCATGCCGACGGTGCCGATTATGACGTACTGGCCAGCCTCGGCGCAGACCTCAAGTACGTGATGATCACGTCGCGTGCCGATGTGCATCCTGGCGGCGGTGCCGGCCTGAAGATCGACATCGAGCCGTCGCAGCATCCCAAGTGCGCGCGCAGCTGGCACTATTCTCCCGATGTCGGCTCGGATCCCGAGTATCCGGAACTGTCGCTGCGTTCGGCCGCCGCCATCCGCGGCGAGGAAGAAGCCCGTACCGCCGCCTAAACCCTACAGCATGACGCCATGAAAGACGCCACGCCAGCCCAGCCGGGTACAGCCGCCAGGCCAGCCCCGGCCTCCTCACCCAAGACGGATGCAGCCACTGCCGCATCCCAGGCCGGACGCCGGCAGCCTTTCTGGCGCTGGCTGCTGCTGGCGGCCGTAGTGATCCTGATCGACCAGGCCACCAAGCTCTGGTTCGAGGCAGAATTCACCTACGGACAACGCCTCAATATCCTGCCGTTCTTCGATTTCACGCTGGTCTACAACCCCGGGGCGGCTTTCAGCTTCCTTGCGGATGCCGGCGGCTGGCAGCGCTGGTTCTTCACGCTGCTGGGGCTGGGTGCGTCCGGCTTCATCCTGTGGCTGCTGCGTCGCCACGGGGATGAGCCACGTTTCGCACTGGCCATGAGCCTGATCCTGGGCGGGGCCATCGGCAACGTCATCGACCGCATGTCCTACGGCCACGTCATCGATTTCCTGCTGTTCCACTGGAACAATGCATATTTTCCAGCCTTCAATCTGGCCGACAGCGCCCTGACCCTGGGCGCCATACTCATGATCCTTGACGAGCTGCTCAAGCTGCGCCGCCGTCCCTGATCGGGAAGCACCATGCACAACCTGACCGATAGACACATCATCCTCGGCCTGACCGGTGGCATTGCCTGCTACAAGAGCGCAGAACTGGTCCGGCTACTCGTCAAGGCCGGAGCCACGGTGGACATCGTCATGACCGAGGCGGCTACGCACTTCATCACTGCCACCACCATGCAGGCCCTGTCGGGCCGACCGGTCTATCTCGATGCCTGGGATGCGCGCATTCCCAACAACATGGCGCATATCGAGCTGAGCCGTGCGGCCGACCTGATCCTGATCGCACCGGCCAGTACCGACTTCATGGCCAAGCTCGCCACCGGGCAGGCCAATGATTTGCTGTCCACGCTCTGCGTAGCTCGCAATTGCCCGTTGCTGGTCGCACCGGCCATGAATCGTGAAATGTGGGCCAATCCAGCCACACAGCGCAATGCCGCCATACTGGTACAGGACGGCATCCACCTGCTGGGCCCGGCCAGTGGCAGCCAGGCCTGTGGTGAAACAGGCGAAGGCCGCATGCTGGAGCCTGCCGACCTGATGGCCGAGCTGTCCGCCCACTTCCAGCCCAAGATCCTGCAGGGCAAGCATGTGCTGCTGACGGCGGGCCCCACGGCCGAGCCCATCGACCCGGTGCGCGTCCTCAGCAACCGATCATCCGGCAAGACCGGCTACGCGCTGGCGCGTGCCGCCTGGGAAGCCGGTGCCACCGTGACCATGGTATCCGGCCCCACTGCCCTGCCCACTCCATACGGCGTGACCCGCATCACCGTCGATACGGCCCGGCAGATGCATGAGGCGGTCATGGCACGCACCCATGATGCCGACCTGTTCATCGCCGTGGCAGCTGTCGCCGACTGGCATATCGCCAATCCCAGTGAACACAAGCTCAAGAAAGGCAGGGATGGCACGCCGGTACTCGAATTCGTGCCCAATCCCGATATCCTGGCCGAAGTCGCGGCACTCGAACAAGGCCCATGGTGCGTCGGCTTCGCCGCCGAGACCCAGGCACTGCGCGACCATGCCGAAGCCAAACGCCGCCGCAAACAGGTACCGGTCCTGATCGGCAACGACGCGCAAAGCACCATGGATGCCGACGCAGCGTCGTACACCATTTTCGATGATGCTGGCCATACCGCCCTGCCCGTGCTGCCCAAGCAGGAGGCTGCCCGCCGCCTGATTGCCGAAATCGTGCAGCGCTGGCGAGCCAGCGACAGCGCTACGGACACGTCCCATCCGCCTCCTGCTGCGTGAGGGTACATCCCGGCCAGAGCACGTACTGCACCGGCCGGGATGCCCCCAGACTACTTTTGCAGTATGCCGCTGGGCTCCATGCCATCGAGCCAGTCCTGTACCGGCATCTGCTGCGAAGGCGTCCAGATCCGCGCCAGCAGATGGCGCACCCGTCCCGCATCGAGATTCAGCCCCGACCATCGCTGCGGCACGATGACACTCCATTGCGCCTCGACTGGATCATATTCAGCCATCTTGAAGCGAAAACTGTAGTTGCCCGGCGTCCCCATGCGCAGATCGGTCACAACCAGCGCATCGCCGATGCGGTCATAACGCAGCCAGCCGCCACTGAACCACGCCAGCCTGTCATGCCAGAACGACCCCGCCAGGATGGCTTGCCCCTCATCGGCACCCAATGCTGCGTTGCCACGCTCGGACACCTTGCCATCGAACAGCCCGGTCAACAATTCCATGTATCGGTCATCCGGCGTTTTCACGACGACGCGCCACAGGAGGCTGTTCAACGGTGTCGGCGAGGAAAACATGGCCGTGCCGGTCACGCCTTCTTCGTGCAGCGCCACCTCCACGCGTGACTCGACCACCATCTTGGCCCCCAGCGTGAACAACAGGTAGGCACTGCTCAACAGCAGCGCCCACGCACTCAGGCGTGAGGTCCAGGGTCTTGCACCGAACAGCAGGCCGCACAGGGTCGCCACCAGCAAAGGCACCGTGAAGAGCGGATCGATGATGAAAATGCTGGACCAACTGGCCGGCATGGGCGTCCAGGGCCACCATAGCTGGGTACCATAACTGGTGAAGGCATCCAGCAGAGGGTGTGTAATGAGAACCAGCCATATCGCCAGCCACAATCGCCAGCCGGAATACCGGGGCGAAGGTCTCCAGCGCCGCAGGAACCAGGCCAGCACGATCGAAAACAGGGTCAACGTCAGCAATGAGTGCGAAAACCCCCGGTGATATGTCATGCTGGATACCGGATCGGCATACCGCACCAGCACGTCAAGATCCGGCAACGTCGCCAGAATTGCCCCGTACAGATAGGCCTTGCGGCCCTGCTGGCGGCCCAGCAATGCGCCCTGGATGCCTGCTCCCAGAACGGCCTGTGTCAACGAATCCATAATTCTCCATGCTTTTGGTCACACGCTCCCCGACTCAGGGGGCTATTATGATAAGCGCAGCGATTGTAAATATTGAAGTGCATCTCCCTAAAAATACCCCCACGCTGCGCCTGCGGCTTGCTGCCCCCAAGGGGGTGCCTTTTGCCCTGGGAGTGGCCCGGCGGCAAAAAATCCCACCGAGGAGACCGGCATCGACGCCTATATCGACCTGATCAGCCAATTCATCGAACAGAACAGCGCCTGGGCCGGCCCCATACTGGGCCTCATCGCCCTGGGCGAATCACTCATCGTCGTCGGCCTGTTCATTCCTGCAACGGCCCTGCTGCTGCTTGCCGGCGGCCTGATCGGCAGCGGCGAGTTGCAGGCTGGCCCCATTCTGGCCTGGGGCATTGCCGGAGCCGTGGCAGGCGATGCCATTTCATATTTCCTGGGACGCTGGATCGGTCCCGGCATCCAGCGCCGGTGGCCGCTCAACAGGCAGCGTACGGGCGTGGCGCGCGCACGGCTGTTTTTTTCCCGCTACGGCTTTCTGGCCATCCTGCTGGGTCGCTTCCTGGGCCCGATCCGCTCCACCATCCCGCTGGTCGCGGGCGTCATGGGCATGCGCCACCTGCCCTTCCAACTGGCCAACATCCTGTCGGCGATCGCCTGGGTACCGCTGATGCTGCTGCCCGGCTGGCTGGCAGCTCGAGGCGTCGCGGCAGCCGGGGGCAGCCAGAACGTCCTGATGGTGGCCGGTACGGTCATGTCCATCCTGTTCGGATTGTGGCTGTTTCGCGCCATGATCCGGCCACGCCAGAGTGTATCCGTGCAGGGCAAAAAATAAGTCGTGTACCTGCCGGGCCCTGACATTTCTTGTTATCCTTATGTTTTTGCGCAGGAACGCAGTACCTCATGTCAGCCGGAAACATCTTCATGGTCGTGGCGCCAAGTGGCGCCGGAAAATCCAGCCTGGTCAACGCACTGCTGGAATCCGACCGCGACATTCTGCTCTCGGTATCCTGTACGACTCGTACACCGCGCCCCGGCGAAATAGACGGTCGCCACTATCGCTTTCTCAGCGTGGACACCTTCAAGCAGATGCGCGACAACGGCCAGTTGCTCGAATGGGCCGAAGTGCACGGCAATTTCTATGGCACGCCCCGCGATATCATGGACCGCGCCCTGGTCCAGGGCCAGGATGTGCTGCTCGAGATCGACTGGCAGGGAGCCCGTCAGGTCAAGAAGCATTTTCCGCTGGCACAAGGAATCTTCATCCTGCCCCCCTCGATCGATGCGCTCGAGGAGCGTCTGCGCCAGCGCGGCCAGGACAGCGAACAAGTCATTGCCCGCCGCATGCTGGCCGCAGGCGGTGAAATCGCGCACGCGCCAGAATTCGAATATGTTATTATTAATCAAGAATTTAGCGTTGCCCTTTCAGAACTGAAAAGAATCATCTCCGCCGCACGTCTGCGCTTTGCCGCGCAAGCCCTGCGGCATGCTGCGCTTTTCGCCGAACTCGGCATCAGCCAGGACAGCGGCAACTGATCCGGCACACGCAAAATCTGCTTCACGAATCCATTTCACACAGGACAATGCCATGGCCCGAATCACCGTCGAAGACTGCCTGAACCAGATCCCCAACCGCTTCAAGCTCACGCTGGCTGCGACCTATCGTGCCCGCCAGCTGGCCCAGGGCCATGCCCCGCGCATCGAAACCCGCGACAAGCCCACTGTGGCTGCACTGCGTGAAATCGCCGAAGGTGTGACCGGCGTCGAAATGCTGCGCAAAGTTCCGACCTGACCCAGGCACGGGTGGCATCATGGCATTCAGTGGACTCAGACACGCCTCTTCCGGATTGATCGCAGCGATCAAGGCCGGTTCCCGGCTGGGTCGCAGAACACCGAATGCCAGCGGCAAAAAAGGCGCAGCCGGCACGGCCGCCCTGCCGCTGCCTGCAAGCCAGGCAACGACAGCACCAAATGTCGCCACCATCGTTTCCTTTGCACCCTTGGCCGAGTTACTGGCCACCTACCTCGACAAGAAAGAAGTCGAACAGGTTCGCGAAGCCTACCGCTTTGCCGACCAGGCCCATCTGGGCCAGTTCCGCACCAGCGGCGAACCCTACATTACCCATCCCATCGCCGTCACGGCCATCTGCGCCGGCTGGAAGCTCGATGCACAGGCCCTGATGGCCGCACTGTTGCACGATGTGATGGAGGATCAGGGCGTCTCCAAGCAGGAACTCACCGAGCGTTTCGGTGGCGATGTTGCCGAACTGGTCGACGGTCTGTCCAAGCTTGATCGGCTGGATTTCGCCAGCAAGGCGCAGCAACAGGCAGAAAGCTTCCGCAAGATGCTGCTGGCGATGGCGCGCGATGTCCGCGTCATCCTGGTCAAGCTGGCCGACCGGCTGCACAACATGCGCACGCTCGACGCCGTACCGCCCGAAAAACGCAAGCGCGTCGCCCGCGAAACCCTTGACATCTACTCGCCCATCGCCGACCGGCTGGGTCTCAATGCCCTGTTCCGCGAACTGCAGGACCGCTGTTTCGCCGCAGTCCATCCAAACCGCCAGCGGGTACTCCAGAAGGCCGTGCTGGCCGCGCGCGGCAATCGCCGCGATGTCATCAACAGAATTACCGATACGGTGCGTGCCGCGTTGCCTGCTGCCGGCATCGAAGCCGAAGTCAGCGGCCGTGAAAAGACCCTCTACGGCATCTACAGCAAGATGGAAGAGCAAAAGAAAAGCTTTTCCGAGGTGCTGGATGTCTACGGTTTTCGCATCATCGTACACACCCTGCCCGAGTGCTACCTGGCGCTGGGCACGCTGCACCAGCTCTATCGCCCGGTGCCCGGCAAATTCAAGGACTACATTGCCATTCCCAAGCTGAACGGCTACCAGTCCCTGCATACCACACTGGTCGGCCCCTACGGCACTCCGATCGAGTTCCAGTTCCGCACCCGCGACATGCACCAGATCGCCGAGGAAGGCGTCGCCGCGCACTGGCTCTACAAGGAAGAAGGCGTCACGCTCAACCAGTTGCAGAAGCGCACCCACCAGTGGCTGCAATCGCTGCTCGACATCCAGAGCCAGACCGGCGACTCGGGCGAGTTCCTCGAGCACGTCAAGGTCGATCTGTTCCCGGACTCGGTCTACGTCTTCACCCCCAAGGGCAAGATCATTTCGCTGCCGCGTGGTGCCACGCCGGTCGATTTCGCCTATACCATCCATACCGACATCGGCAACCAGACCGTTGCCGCCAAGGTCAACGATGAATTCGTGCCACTGCGCACCGAGCTGCACAGCGGCGATCGCATAGAAATCATCACGGCATCGACTTCGCGGCCCAACGCGCAGTGGCTCAATTACGTGCGGACCGGGCGAGCCCGTTCGGAAATCCGCCACTACCTGCGCACGGTCAAGTACGCCGAATCGGTCGCCTTTGGCGAACGCATGCTGCAACAGGCACTGCAGGCACTGCACATCGAGATCCCTGCCACCGACGATCCCGCCTGGGACAAGCTGGTGCGCAGCAGCGGCGCTGTTGATCGCGACGAGATCATGGCCGACATCGGCCTGGGCAAGCGACTGGCTGCCGTAGTGGCACGGCGCTTTGCTCCCGAACATCCGCTGCTGGCCACCACCGCCGCAGCTGACGACGACCTTACTTCGGCACGCAATGCGCCCGTGCTCATCCAGGGCAATGAAGGCCAGGCCGTACAACTGGCACCCTGCTGCGGCCCGTTGCCGGGTGATCAGGTCATCGCCGGCATCCGCGTCGGCCACGGGCTGGTCGTACATACGGCCGACTGCCCCAACGCCTTGCGCCAGCAGGCGCGCGAACCAGAACGCTGGATCAACGTGGCCTGGGACGAGCACACCGCCCGCCACCTCTCCACACGCCTCGAAATCGTCATCATCAACGAGCGCGGCGTGCTGGGCCGTATCGCTGCCGAAGTCACGGCAGCCGACTCCAATATCGTGCACGTCGCCATGCAGGATGATGTCAGTGCCACGGTATCAGTCAATCTCACGGTACAGGTCGACAGCCGGCAGCATCTGGCCCGCGTCATCCGCTCCATCCGGCACGTACCGCAGGTGCAGAAGATCATCCGCGTCAAGGGCTGACCAGGGCCAGACTCAGGCAAGCGGATTTTTGTTCATCGTCAGCTCAGTGATCTGCGGATCAGGCAGCAGCCATTCCAGAGCGACTTTCCAAGCCCCTCGCTGCATGCAGATGCAAGATCGACCTAGCGTGCCGACTCCGCCCAGGCCGCCAGATATTCCTGCCAATGAGACCCTGGCAAAGCCGCCAGTGCCTCTTTGACTACGGCCAGCTCCTGCGCGTAGCCGGTCTGGTCGATCTCGCCACGCAGTAGACGAAAGCGCGTATAGACCAGCCAGGTATTGGCGACATCCGTTTCGCAGTAGGCCCGGATATCATCGATGGCACCCTGCTGCCACATAGGCCAGACCTGACTGCCATCGACACCCAGCTTGCCTGGAAAGCCACACAGCTTGGCAAGCTCGTCGAGAGGCGCGTTGGCCCGGCCGTTGTACTTGGCCAGCACGTCCATCAGATCGACATGACGGGTATGGTAGCGGCTGATGTAATTGTTGTAGCGGAAATCGCGATCATCTTCGCCCGTGTCCCAATAGCGCGGTGCGACAATGCCGTGGATCAGGCTTCGGTAATGCAGCACCGGCAAATCGAAGCCCGACCCATTCCAGCTGATCAGGCGTGGCGTATAGCGCTCGATGGTCTTGAAGAAGGTCGAGATCAGCGTGGCCTCGCTGTCTCCGGGCTCTCCCAGGCAACGCACCTGAAATCCCCGATCATCGCGGAATACACACCCAATGGCTACGATACGGTGCAGGTGCAGCGGCATGAAGTCGTGGCCGACCGCCTCGCGCCGTGCAGCCAGTGCCTGCTCGACCACGGCAGCATCATCCAGCCCCTGGGCATCGCGCAAACGGCGCAAGCCGTCTGCATCCGGAATAGTCTCGAGATCGAAGACCAGGTGCGGAATCATTTTGCCGGCAGGTAGCCCAGCGGATTGACCGGCGTGCCCTGGCGACGGATCTCGAAATAGAGTCGCGGTGACGTGGTGTCGGTCTGACCCATTTCCGCGATCTTGTCGCCCTTCTTCACGTCCTGGCCGGCCTTGACCAGCATTGAACGGTTATGGGCATAGACCGTGATGAAGGCATTGCGCTGGTGATTGATGATGATCAGGTTGCCGCGGCCACGCACGCCACTGCCCGTGAACATGACCTTGCCATCGGCTGCCGCATAGATCGGATCGCCGGCCGTACCGGAAATATCGATCCCGCGGCTGGAACCGCCGAAGGTCTGGATCAGCTCACCACTGGCAGGCCAGCCCCAGGCGATCACATTGGCATCGGCGGCACGCGGCACATTACCGGCCCCTGCCGTGGCCGAAGGGGGGGGCGCAGTGGGTGTGGCTGCAGGCGTCTCGCTACCCGCGCTGACGGGTGGCTGAGAACCGGCATTGAGATCGACCGGACGCACTTCTGCCGAGGATGGCTCGGAAATCGGTGTGACCTGGGCCGTCGACGAAGCACCGGGTTGTGTTGCTGCTGCGCTGCCCGGCGCACTGACGATAAGCTCCTGACCAGGGCTCAGGCGGCCTGGGTCGCTCAGCTTGTTCCAGGCGATCAGCGATCCTGCATCGACCTGGTAGCGTCGTGCGATCTGGTAGAGCGTATCGCCGGGCTTGACGACATGGCGCAGGGCGGGCTGTGCGACCTGCTGGGCGCTCTCGCCGCCACGCTGTTGCGACATGTCGCGAATCGGGGCCCGCTGGTCGGTCGTCGTGCAGGCAGCCAATGCCAGCACCAGCAGGGAGGAGGCAAGCAGCCGACCGCCCTGGAAACCCAAGGGTTGATTGATATCCATCGTGGGCGACACCCGCACTGGCATGTAATTCTCCTGTCTATTCATGTCTGTGTACCCGCCTTGAGCGGGACAAAACGCACCGGTTCAAGTTCAATTCGGGTCCAGTCCTGCGCTCCGGTGCGCTCTATCAGAACCAGACGTTGTTCTTCTCCACCTTCAGGGGCAATCAGGCGCCCGCCAATGGCAAGCTGCAACCGCAATCCAGCCGGGATTTCCAGGCCGGCGGCTGCAATGACGATGGCATCGAAGGGCGCAGCATCAGGCAGCCCACGCATGCCGTCACCATAATGCAATTTGATCGATGCTATTTTCAATTTTTGAAAATTGTGGCGAGCCAGGTCATATAGCCCCTGTATCCGCTCTATCGAGTGGACTTCGGGCGCGCAATGCGCCAGCACCGCCGCCTGATAGCCACACCCGGCACCGATTTCCAGTATTTTACGCGGCATCCGGTCGCGCAGCACGGTCTGGATCATGTGGGCCACAACCCAGGGCTGGGAAATGGTCTGAGCAAAGCCGATCGGCAGCGCCGCATCATCGTAGGCGCGGCTGGCCAGCGCTTCATCGACAAAGCTGTGTCGCAGCACAGCCTGCATGGCGCGCAGCACGCGTTCGTCGGCAATGCCCTGCCGCCGCAGGCGCTCGACCATGGCCGCACGCTGGCGTTCCGAATTGAGGCCGAGGTTGCCCGGTGCGCGCAGTGAAGGCACGACCGCATCGGCACGCAACGGCAGGCGGCTGGCCGAAATCCGGGTATTGCTGTTTGCGGGGCTGAACCCGGATAGCGCACTCGCGCTCCAGGGCAGCCCGCTTTTTCGCGAACGACTGTCGGCCGCCATCATGGCGGTGGCATCCGTCAGGCGCGGGCGCATGGTTCCAGTTGCTCCGTCCAGCCGTGTATTGTCTCGATCTGCTCATGGTGGGTCAGATCGACACGCAGCGGCGTGATCGAGACATGGCCTTCGGCCAGCGCATGGAAATCGGTTCCCGGGGCGGCATCGGCCGCAGTGCCGGATGGCCCTATCCAGTAAACGGTCTCGCCATAGGGCGTGGCCGTACGCACCACGGGCTCGGAAGGATGGCGCCGGCCCAGTCGCGTGACACGAGCCGGCTTGATGTCGTAAAGGGAGCGGTTGGGAATATTGACGTTGAGCAGCACTGGCGCACGCAGCGGTGCCTCGATCTGGCGCTCGACGATGCTGCGTGCAATCGCCGCAGCGGCATCCAGGTGCTCCCAGCCCTTTTGCACCAGAGAAAATGCAATCGAAGGAATTCCGAACAGGTAGCCCTCTGTCGCTGCGGCAACCGTACCGGAGTACAGCGTATCATCGCCCATGTTGGCACCGTTATTGATGCCTGACACCACCAGGTCGGGACGTTCGCCGAGCAGGCCTGTCAGGGCGACGTGCACGCAATCCGAGGGCGTGCCGCTGACGCAGTGAAAACCATTGGATGCCGTCCGCACCCACAGAGGCCGGTTTAGGGTCAGGGAATTGGAGGCACCGCTGCAATTGGTTTCGGGTGCGACCACCGTAATGCGGCCCAGGCCGTCGAGTGCCTTGACCAGCGCTTCGAGTCCCGGCGCGGAATAGCCGTCGTCGTTGGAAACCAGGATATGCATGCAGACTCCCAAGTAAAATCAGTGCGTTCGGCGCTACACTTGCGAATCCGTCGATTGTACTCTGTCCGTACCGGCCGGATGGCTGTAAGCCCCCTTTTTTATCGTCGAACAGCAGGCATTTATGAGCGATTTTCCTTCTTTTGCCACCGGCATCGGTTTTCTCCTGGCATCCTATCTGGTCGGCTCCATTCCGTTTGCCGTCGTGGTCAGCAAGCTCATGCGGCTCGACGACCCTCGCAATTACGGCTCGGGCAATCCCGGGGCCACCAATGTTCTGCGCACGGGCAACAAGCTCGCCGCAGCGCTTACCCTGCTGGGAGACCTGTTCAAGGGCTGGCTGATGGTAGCCCTTGCCCTGCGCTTCGGACCGGGCCTCGGCCTGGATGCCGGATGGATTGCCGGCTACGCCGTCGCCGTATTCCTGGGCCATCTGTACCCACTGTTTCTCGGCTTCAAGGGCGGCAAAGGCGTGGCCACAGCCATGGGCGTGCTGCTGGCACTGCATCCTCTGCTGGCCCTCGCGGCATTGGTGACATGGCTGCTGGTCGCCTATTTCACGCGCTACTCATCGCTGGCAGCCTTGCTGGCGGCAGCCTGCGCGCCCATCTACTACCTGCTGGGGGCCGGCATTGCCTGGCCCGCAGACGGACGCATCGGCACCGCCATCGGCATCATCAGCCTGATGCTGATCTATCGCCACAAGGCCAATATCTCGCGCCTGCTGCAAGGCACCGAAGGCAAGATCGGCGGCAAGAAAAAAACCGCTGGTCAGCAGGCAGGCACAACGGGCAAACAGCAGACCCGGCACCGATAAAATCATCTGGTTGCTGATGATGAAAATGCAATACGCTGTCTACGGTGACTTATCCCGCAAGCTCACGCTTGCAGAGCGAGTTGCCCTTTTCAATGCGCTCGATGCGACTATTCCCGATAGCGGATGCGTAGGAAGTCAGACAAATCAGTGTGACGAAATTTACTTCACACTGGAGTCTCATTCGGAAGAAGCAGCACGGGTACAAGCCGCGCATTGCATGGATGCCTTGCTCCAGGCGTCCCACATCACGACTGGGTACACAATCGCATTAAGCCCTCTGCCCCATAGAGTCCCCTCCCGACCCTTGAGTTAAAACAGCTCCGCCGAGGCCTCGATCTGGTCCAGCGGCCAGCGTGGCCGCACGGTAAAAGCGTGGTCCGTATTGAACTGCGCCTTGCCCGCATTGATCCGCAATGCAGCCGCAAAGGCGATCATCGCGCCGTTGTCGGTGCAGAATTCCAGCGGCGGGAAAAACACCTCGGCATTGTGCACCGAAGCCAGGGCGTCCTGCAGCTTGCGGCGCAACCGTTTGTTGGCCCCCACGCCACCTGCCACCACCAATCGGGTCAAGCCTTCATCCTTGAGCGCTCTGACCGCCTTCGCCACCAGCACATCGACAATTGCCGCCTGGGTCGCTGCCGCCAGATCGGCACGCGCCTGGAGCGGTACCGTCCATGCTGCCGCTGCGGTATCGGCAGTACTCGGTGGAACCATGGCAATGCCATCGTGGCTGGCAGTCTCTCTTTCGTGCGCCGCTGCAGCAGTCAATTGCCGCATGCGGGTCAGCACGGCGGTCTTCAGGCCACTGAAACTGAAATCGTAGTCATGCGAATGCAGCATGGGCCGCGGCAATTGCACGGCGTGCTCGTCACCCTGCTCAGCCAGCGCCGCCAGTGCCGGACCACCCGGATAAGGCAGGCCCATCAGTTTGGCAGTCTTGTCGAAGGCTTCACCGGCGGCATCATCCAGCGTTTCTCCCAGCAGCTCGTATTCCCCTACACCACTGACTTTCATGATCTGGGTATGCCCACCGGACACCAGCAGCGCCAGGAACGGAAACGTCGGCTGCGGTTCGGCCAGCAGCGGCGACAGCAGATGACCTTCCAGGTGGTGGATGCCAAGCGTCGGCAGGCCATGTGCCCAGGCGACGGATTGCGCCACGCTGGCACCGACCAGCAATGCCCCGCCCAGGCCCGGACCCGCCGTATAAGCCACAGCACCAAGATCACGCCACGACAGCCCTGCTCCATCCAGTACCTGACGGGTCAACGGCACCACGCGACGGATATGATCTCGCGAGGCAAGTTCAGGCACCACACCGCCATATTCGCCATGCATGGCGATCTGGCTGTGCAGCGCATGGGCCAACAGGCCGCGCTCGGTGCAGGCCAACGCGACACCTGTCTCGTCGCAGGAACTTTCGAAACCCAGAATGATCATTTGCGTGCTTGTTCCGTAAGCGGTTGCCAGAGTGCCTGTCCCCGGCTGATATCGGCCACGGCAGCGGCCAGCTCGCTGGCGACAGCCAGCGGCACATCCAGGCGCAATTGCACGCCTTCGGCATCGAACTGTTCATCGAGTGTACGCACACCGGCCTGGGCCAGTCGCGCCTGCACACGTGCCAGATCGGTATAGAGACATCGGCAGCGCACCTGCATGGCGGGAATCACTTCCTGCCGCTTGCCTTGGCGCAAGGTGTTGGCAGCGCAGGCACTGTAGGCCCGCACCAGCCCGCCGGCTCCCAGCTTGACGCCACCGAACCAGCGCACCACGAGCACGGCCACGTTGTCGAAGCCCTGCCCCTCTATGGCCTGCAGGATGGGCCGGCCCGCCGTGCCGCCTGGCTCGCCGTCGTCATTGAAACGATACAGCGGCCCGATCCGATAGGCCCAGCAATTGTGCGTGGCATCGGCCACCGAGTGAGCGGCAAAGAATGCCACGGCCTCATCGATGCTGGCCACCGGGGCGGCCCAGCCCAGAAAGCGGCTTTTGCGAACATCTTCCTGGTAGGTGCAGGTTTCAAGCAGAGTATAGGTCACCGTCATGGTCACATTTTAAACGCGCTTGCCTGCCCTACCAGTCGTACTGCGCAAAAGCGTATCAGCTGCCTTCGCGCGACATGCGACGACGCTCGTGTTCCTTCAGATAGCGCTTGCGCAGACGGATGGACTTGGGCGTGATCTCGACCAGTTCATCGTCGTCAATGAATTCCACGGCGTATTCGAGCGTGATCTTGATCGGCGGCACCAGGCGCACGGCTTCGTCCGTACCCGAGGCCCGCACGTTGGTCAGTTGCTTGCCCTTGATCGGGTTCACGACCAGATCGTTGTCACGGCTGTGAATGCCGATGATCATGCCTTCATACAGCGCTTCGCCCGGACTGACGAACATGCGACCGCGATCCTGCAGCTTCCACAGTGCGTAGGCCACGGCATCGCCATCGTCCTGGCTGATGAGCACACCATTGCGGCGCTCGCCCAGGCTGCCTTCGCGCACCGGCTGGTAATCATCGAACACATGACTCATCAGGCCCGTACCACGCGTCATCGACAGGAATTCGCCCTGGAAACCGATCAGGCCACGGGCCGGAACACGGTATTCCAGGCGGGTGCGACCACGGCCATCCGGCTGCATGTCCTGCAGGTCGCCCTTGCGGCGGCCCAGTTCTTCCATCACGGCACCCTGGTGACCATCTTCCAGATCGACGGTCAGCAGTTCATAGGGTTCGCAACGCACGCCGTCAATGTCCTTGAACACCACACGCGGGCGCGATACGGCCAGTTCGTAGCCTTCACGGCGCATGTTTTCCAGCAGAATGGTCAGGTGCAGTTCACCCCGGCCCGCCACTTCGAACACTGTGTCGTCATCGGTATCACGCACACGCAAGGCCACGTTGGACTTGAGCTCGCGTTCCAGGCGATCGCGCAACTGGCGACTAGTCACGAACTTGCCTTCACGACCGGCCAGCGGCGAGGTGTTGACCATGAAGTTCATGGTCAGTGTCGGCTCGTCGATGCGCAGCATCGGCAGCGCTTCCTGCACCGACGCATCCGTCACCGTGCAGCCAATGCCCAGTTCCTCGATCCCGTTGATGAGCGCGATATCGCCCGCTTCGGCCTCATCGACCAGCACGCGCTCCAGACCCTTGAACGTGAGCACCTGATTGATGCGACCCTTGATCGGTGCGCCGTCGGGGCCGAACTTGACGACCACGTCCTGACCGGCACGTGCGCGACCACGGTTGATGCGGCCCACACCGATCTTGCCAACATAGCTGCTGTAGTCAAGCGAGACGATCTGCATCTGCAGCGGACCGTCGGCATCGTCATCACGCTGCGGCACATACTTGAGAATCGCGTCAAACAGCGGACGCATGTCGCCGCTGCGCACCTCTTCGGTCAGACCCGCGTAACCCGACAGTCCCGAAGCATAGATGATGGGAAAATCGAGCTGCTCTTCGGTTGCGCCGAGCTTGTCGAACAGATCAAAGGTTGCGTTGATCGCAAAGTCAGGACGCGCACCCGGGCGGTCGATCTTGTTGACGACCACGATGGGGCGCAGGCCCAGCGCCAGCGCCTTGCGGGTCACGAAGCGGGTCTGGGGCATCGGGCCCTCGACCGCATCGACCAGCAGCAGCACGCCGTCGGCCATCGACAGCACACGCTCGACTTCGCCACCGAAATCCGCGTGTCCCGGGGTGTCGATGATGTTGATGTGCGTGCCTTCGTATTCGCAGGCACAGTTCTTGGCCAGAATCGTGATGCCGCGTTCTTTTTCGATGTCGCCCGAGTCCATGACCCGTTCGGACATATGCTGGTTGTCGCGGAAGGTGCCCGACTGCTTAAGCAGTTGGTCCACCAGGGTGGTCTTGCCATGATCGACGTGTGCGATGATGGCTACGTTACGCAAAGCGCGTGTCATAAAAGTCGTCCTCAGTCAGTCAGGCCGCCGGCCACAGGCCAGCGGGCAGTTTGTCCAGCGGCAACAGGACCTGCGCCGGGGTCGGCATGGCCTGCAACTGCTCCAGCGTGATGGCGTCGTCCAGCGAGAACGGACCGATCCGGGTGCGCCGCAACGCCACCAGATGCGCCCCGCAGCCGAGCGCGCGTCCTATATCCTGGGCCAGGGTCCGGATATAGGTGCCTTTGCTGCATTCAACATCAATCACGGCCTGCCTGCCGTCGCAAGACAGCAGATCAAGCCGATGAATCATTACCGTGCGCGGCGGGCGCTCAAGCTCGATCCCTTCGCGCGCATATTTGTACAGGGGTATACCATCACGCTTGAGCGCGGAGTACATGGGAGGAATCTGCTGGATTTCGCCCCGGAAACCGGCAATCGCCTGTTCCAGTGCCTCCCGCCCGACACCGGCAAAGTCTTCGCCAGCCTGCGACACGACCGTACCGGTCAGATCGCCGCTATCGGTTTCGGCACCGAAAAAAACAGTAGCCAGATAGCGTTTGTCGGCATCCAGCATCTTGCCGGAAATCTTGGTCGCCTTGCCCATACACAGCACCAGCAGCCCGGTCGCAAAAGGATCGAGCGTGCCGGTATGGCCCGCCTTGCGGGCATCCACCGTGCGCTTGGCGCGTTGTAGAGCGTGATTGCTTGACAGCCCTTCTGGTTTGTCAAGCAACAGAACGCCGTCGAGCAACTGCCCGCGTCGTGTAGCCATCGTCATCAACCAGAAATAGAACGATAGCCCGCGTCAGCGGGCGTCGTCGGGTTCGTCGGGAACGCCGGATTGAGCGCCAGACCGATTGGCCTGGTCGATCAATTGGGACATTTCGATCGCATGCGCCAGTTGGGCGTCATGCACAAAGCGCAGGGTCGGAACCGTATGGATATGCAGTCGCTTGTACAACAGCGAGTGCAGCCAGCCAGCCTTTTCGTTGAGCAATGCAACGACGGCATCGGGCTCCGCGCCCAGCACGGAAAAATAGACCTTGGCGTGCGCGTAATCGGCCGACAGTTCGACCGAGGTCAGCGTGACCAAGCCAACGCGGGACATCTCGATCTCGCGCTGGATGATCTCGGCCAGATCCTTCTGGATCTGGTCGGCCAACCGCACATTGCGGTTGGGGATGCTTTTTTGCTTATGACGGCTCATTCAGACTCACAGCGAACGGGCGATTTCCTTGATTTCGAAGACTTCAAGCTGATCGCCGACTTCGATATCATTGTTGCCCCGCAGGGTGACACCGCAATCAAAACCACTGCGGACTTCCTTGACATCATCCTTGAAGCGGCGCAGCGACTCCAGCAGGCCGGTCCACTGGACCACATTGCCGCGCAACAGACGGATCTGCGAATCGCGACGAACGATACCATCGGTGACCATGCAACCCGCCACCTTGCCGATACGCGAAATGCTGTAGACCTCGCGAATCTCGACCATGCCGATGACTTCTTCCTTGCGCTCGGGTGCCAGCATGCCGGACAGGGCAGCCTTCACGTCGTCCACAGCATCATAGATGATGTTGTAGTAGCGCAGATCGATATCGTTGTTCTCGGCCAGCTTCTTGGCACTGTGATCGGCGCGCACGTTAAAGCCGATGATGACTGCATGCGAAGCGATGGCCAGGTTGACGTCGCTTTCGGAAATACCGCCCACTGCCGCATGCACCACCTGCACCTTGACCTCGTCGGTCGAGAGCTTGAGCAGCGAACTGGCCAGCGCTTCCTGTGAACCCTGCACATCGGTCTTGATGATGAGCGACAGAATCTGGGCACCCTCACCCATGTTGTCGAACATGGACTCGAGCTTGGCGGCCTGTTGCTTGGCCAGCTTGACGTCACGGAACTTGCCCTGACGGAACAGTGCGATTTCGCGTGCCTTGCGCTCGTCGGTCATGGCGATCAGTTCGTCGCCGGCGGCAGGCACTTCAGTCAGCCCCTGGATTTCAACCGGAATGGATGGGCCAGCCTTGTGGATGGCCTTGCCGGTTTCGTCCAGCATGGCACGCACACGGCCGTAGCTTGCTCCCACCAGCACCGAGTCGCCCCGGTTCAGCGTACCGGACTGTACCAGCACGGTCGCGACCGGGCCGCGCCCCTTGTCGAGGCGGGCCTCGACAACCAGCCCCTTGGCGGGAGCCTCGATCGGTGCCTTGAGCTCAAGAATCTCGGCCTGCAACAGTACGTTTTCGAGCAGATCATCAATGCCTGCACCAGTCTTGGCCGACACGGACACGAAGGGTACATCGCCACCGTATTCTTCGGGAACGACTTCCTCGACCAGCAGTTCCTGCTTGACGCGATCCGGATTGGCTTCGGGCTTGTCGACCTTGGTGATCGCCACCACGATGGGTACACCTGCGGCACGCGCATGGTGAATGGCTTCGCGCGTCTGCGGCATGACGCCATCATCGGCGGCCACAACCAGGATCACGACGTCGGTTGCCTTGGCACCGCGGGCACGCATGGCCGTGAAGGCCTCGTGACCCGGGGTATCCAGGAAGGTCACCACGCCACGCGGCGTCTTGACGTGATAGGCACCGATATGCTGCGTAATGCCACCGGCCTCACCATGTGCCACCTTGGCACGACGAATGTAATCCAGCAACGAGGTCTTGCCGTGGTCAACGTGGCCCATAACGGTCACGACAGGTGCACGCGGCAACGATTCGATCTCGCCCAGATCGGTTTCGTCGAGGAAGGCCTCGGGATCATCCAGCTTGGCAGCAATCGCCTTGTGGCCCAGTTCCTCAACCACGATCATGGCGGTTTCCTGATCCAGCACCTGGTTGATGGTCACCATCTGGCCCAGCTTCATCAACAGCTTGATGACTTCGGCGGCCTTGACGGACATCTTGTGCGCCAGATCGGCTACCGTGACCGTTTCGGGAACGTGCACTTCACGGACGATGAATTCAGGTGCTGCACTGGCGGCCTGTTGCTCGTCGCGGCGATCGCCGCGACGGCCCTTACCACCACCCTTGCCACTGCGCCAGCCATCACGGCCGGCAGGTGCATCGCTGCGCTGCGGGCGATCGGACGGCTTCTTGCGATTGCCATCGGACCACGACGAAGAGCCTGCATCCGCCGTCTTGACGGTTTTCTTGCCCGGCGCATTGTCAGTCGCCGGCTTGGCGTCTTTTTTCACGCCTTCCTTCTTGGAAGGCTTGTGCAGTGTACCGGCCACATTCTGCGGCTCGGGCTCAGGCGCACGCAGCACCTTGCGGGGACGGTTCAGCATGGCACGCAATGCCGCTGCCTCTGCCTCGGCTGCCTTGCGGGCTGCTTCACGATTCGCCGGAGGAGTGGCACCCGCTGCCGCTTCCACTGGTACTGCCTGGCCGGACATATTTTTCTTTCCTGTTGCCGCTTTGGGCGCGGACGAGACGGCTGCCTGCTTGGCAGGGGCCGGTTCCGCGTGTGCTGCTGCGCTGACGGAGGACGGCTCGGCCGTCTGCTCCTGCTGCGCCACGGAGGCCGTGGCCTCCTGCGCAGGGGTGGGTTGTTCTGCCGCGGGTGCAGCCGCGCCGGTATCGGCGGACTCCACTTGCGGAACGGATGGAATGGATGGCGCTTCGGTGGCAACCGGCACAGCCTCTTCTACGGCAGGCACGTCGGCCACGGCAGCCTGTTGCTCGACGGCAACCACCTCCACAGGAGCAACCGTGCTCTCTGCCGAAGCGGTCACATTCGACTCGATTGCCGCATGATCTTCAGCAACAACCTGAGCGACATCAGCCTGTACGGCTGCCGCCGCTTCGATGGGCGCGGCAGTTTCGTGGGTGACGTCCACAACCGGCACTGCTTCCTGGCGATCAACGTCGGCAGCATGGTCCTGGTCAGAGAGCGCGGCTTCGGCTGCCAGCGGATCCTGCACATCACGCTTGACGAAGACACGCTTTTTGCGCACTTCGACCTGCACCGTGCGGGAACGGCCGGTGGCATCGGCATGGCGGATTTCCGAAGTCTGGCGACGAGTCACCGTGATCTTCTTGCCCTCACTGCCTTGCGCCTTACCCTTGCGCAACGACTCGAGCAGCTTCGCCTTGTCGCTTTCGGTGACGACATCGTCGGCCGACTTGAGGTCGATGCCGGCAACGCGCAACTGCTCAAGCAGCGCGACGGCGGGCATTTTCAGCTCATTTGCGAACTGGGCGACGGTATTACTCGACATTCGTTTCTCTCTTCCCTTTCTACTGCATTTTTCAATATTGATGCTGTTGCCTGGCGGGAGACGGGCCGGCACTCACCGGCCGCTCCTGCACTTACGCCTCATCATCAAACCAGTGCTCGCGAGCACGCATGATCAGGTCGCTGGCCGCCTGCTCGTCGACACCAACCATCTCGGCCAGCTCATCGCTGGCCAGATCGGCCAGGTCATCGCGGGTTTCAATGCCATGCTGGGCCAGTTTCTCGATCAGTTCGGGCGTCATGCCTTCGAGACCGTTGAGATTCTGGGCAGCCTCTGCCTCTTCTTCCTTGGCAATAGCCTCGGTCAGCAGCGCGTTGCGGGCGCGAGTGCGCAACTCGGTAATGGTTTCTTCGTCGAACGCCTCGATGTCGAGCAGTTCCTGCATCGGCACATAGGCGATCTCTTCCAGGCCGGTGAAACCTTCGTCGATCAGGATGTCAGCGACTTCCTCATCCACGTCCAGTTTTTGCATGAAAGCGGCACGCAAAGTCTCGCGCTCCTCTTCCTGGCGGCTGTGGCTTTCTTCCTGGGTCATGATGTTGATCTGCCACCCGGTCAGGTCGGATGCCAGGCGGACGTTCTGACCACGGGCACCGATCGCCTTCGGCAGGTTTTCCTCGTCGACGACCACATCCATGGCGTGCTTGTCTTCATCCACCACGATGGACTCGACGTTGGCCGGAGCCAGCGCGCCAATGACGAACTGCGCGGGATCGTCAGCCCACAGGACGATATCGACCTGCTCGCCACCCAGCTCATTGCGCACAGCCGTCACACGCGAGCCGCGCATGCCGACGCAAGTGCCAATGGGATCGATACGCTTGTCGTAGGCCACGACAGCGATCTTGGCGCGAACGCCAGGATCGCGCGCTGCAGCCTTGATCTCGAGCAGACCCTGCTCGATCTCGGGCACTTCGTTTTCAAACAGTTGCTGGATGAATTCGGGAGCCGTGCGCGACAGCAGTACCTGCTGGCCACGTGCCGTGCGATCAATGGTCTGAACCCAGGCACGCACACGATCACCGATACGCAGATTTTCCTTGGGGATCATCTGGTTGCGAGGCAGGCGGGCTTCGATCTTGCCGCTTTCGATGATGGCATCGCCCTTGTCCATGCGCTTGACCGTGCCGGACACGATACTTTCGCCACGATCCAGAAAATCGTTGAGAACCTGCTCGCGCTCGGCATCGCGGATCTTCTGCAGAATGGCCTGTTTGGCGGCCTGCGCACCGATACGACCAAATTCGATGGCCTCGAGCGGTTCTTCAATGTAATCGCCGATCTCGACGTCGGGTGCCAGTTCACGCGCATCCGACAGCAGTTCCTGCTGATCGGGCTCTTGCAAACCTTCTTCGTCGGGCACGACCAGCCAGCGCCGGAAACCTTCATAGTTGCCGGTATCGCGGTCGATCGCCACGCGAATATTGACATCTTCCTCGAAGCGCTTTTTCATGGCCGACGCCAGCGCACCCTCAAGTGCACCAAAGACCACTTCACGCGGAACGGCCTTTTCGCTCGCCAGCGCATCCACCAGTAAAAGAATTTCGCGACTCATCGCTTCTTACCCTTGAAATTCAGGACGGGATCCAGCTTGGCACGCTCGACATCATCCAGCGTAAAGCTCAACACCTGCATCTCACCCTTCTGTGCCTCGAACTCCAACCCGAACGTTGCGCCGCCCTGCTGATCGGCGGCTTCGCCTTCCGTTTCCGGAAGCGTCAGAATCCCTGAAAAAACCTTGCGGCTGTCAATCGCCTCGCGCAGCTTGATCTCGACACGTTCACCAGCAAAACGCCGGAAATCGGCATCCTTGCGCAGTGGTCGATCGGTACCGGGAGAACTGACTTCGAGCCGGCTGTAATCCAAATTTTCGACTTCGTAGACGCGCGACAGATGCCGCGAGACCTGCTCGCAATGTTCGATCCGCACACCTTCGGGCGTATCGATAGTCACACGCAACAGCCCCTGGCCCGCACGTTCGACATCGACCAGTTCGATATCCATGCCTGCCAGCGCCTGCTCCGTCAACGAAAAAATGTCTGCCATATGCTCAAAAAAAAAGGGCTGAACAACCAGCCCACTGTGTTGCACCGGCACACGCCAGCGCAAGAGTCGCTATGTATGTGCCAGCCACCACGACAACAAGCTGACCATCCGGGCCGGGCATGCCTGCACAAAGTGCGCCTGCAAATTGCGTCCGCAAAGCGCAGACACAACAACCCTAGCCCATCAAAACCGTCTATTTTAACAGAAACAGTTGTCAGCGGCTACGGCCAATCACACCCAGGCGGGACTCATGCGCCGCTGCGCCGCGTGGCTGCCAGTCATCCCCCTGACTACCTTTCTTGCGTCGGGCAGGACGTTGGGCAGACGCCTTCGCAGGCGCATCACCCTGCCGGCCCTGCTTGCCACCACCGCTCCTGGCCGCCTTGCCACCACTCTTGGCGGCAGGACGTGCATTGCCTGTCGCAGCAGAACCGGACTGGGATTGAGATTGCGACTTGCCTCGCGGCTTGCGGGCACCACCGGCCGGCTTCGCCCCTCTGGACTCGCCACGCTCCAGAGGATGGCCGTTTGCGTACCCACCCACCAGGGGAGAGCCCGTCCCAAATGGATCGGACGGGCAACTGAATGTTGCACCGCCGCCGCCTTGCAGTTTGCCCTTGCGGCTGACTCGCGCACCATTGAGACCATTGCGCTCCATCGTACCGAAGCCCGGCGGCAATGCGCTGTCGTGTGACTTGGGCTGCTTGCGCACACGTTCACCATCATCATCGTCGTTGAGCAAGCCAAGCTGCACCATCAATGCAGCCGCCAGATCCTCGCTCAACTCCTCCCAGCGACCACGGCGCAGATTGCGCGGCAGGACAACCTCGCCGAAACGGGTACGGATGAGCCGACTGACCGTCACGCCTGCCGCCTCGAACATGCGACGAACCTCACGGTTGCGCCCCTCATTGAGCGTCACGCGATACCAGCGATTGCTGCCCTCCCCCCCCAGATAATCCAGGGAGCCGAACGCCGCCATGCCATCATCCAGCTGAACCCCTTCGACCAGCGCCTTGCGCTGTTCGTCGCCCAGCTCGCCCAGCACACGCACCGCGTACTCGCGCTCGGCCCCATAACGTGGGTGCATCAGGCGATTGGCCAGGTCCCCGGACGTTGTCAGGATCAGCAAGCCCTCGGTATTGAGATCAAGCCGACCGACCGACAGCCACTTTCCAGTGCGCAGCTTGGGCAGGCGCGCAAACACGCTGGCACGACCCGCGGGATCATCATGACTGACGATCTCGCCTGCCGGCTTGTGATACAGGATCACACGATGCTTGCGCTTGGAGGCCTGGCGGGCCACCAGACGACCATTGACGCGCACCTGATCCTTGGGACCAACACGCTGACCGATATGAGCCGGTTCGCCATTGACGGACACCCGGCCCGCCACGATCAGCTCTTCCATTTCACGCCGCGAACCGATGCCGGCCTCGGCCAGCACCTTGTGCAGCTTGGGCATGACCGCATCATGCTCAAGATATTTGCCCAGGCGCTTGGGCAGGGAGTCCGCCTGATCCAGATAGGACAGCGCCGCTTCCGCCTCACGCTCGGCCTCGGGATCGATAATGACAGCCGACTGCTGCACATCGGCGCTCACAGGTTTTTCAGAACGCCTGCGAGGCGTCGCCGGGCGCTTGCCTCGTCCCGCAGCGGGTGCCGCACCCTGGGCTTCCTGGGGCTTTTGCGCCCGGGGAGCCCCCTGACGCTTGCGCCCACCCGTCGTCTTGCGTGGGCTTGCACCCGCCTCGGGCGCAGCAGCCTCGACGCGAAGCTGGGCATCGCCAGCAGACTGCGGCTCGACAGCATCGGCGCGGCGACGCCGGAATGGCGTCCTCAACTTGCGCCCCTTGCCCTTGCCGCCCGCGGTTTCGCCCGCAGGCATGGAGGCGGATGCATCCGCCTGAGTCTGCAACAGTGCTTCTTCTTTAGTCGCCACTGACACTCCAACTTCGTGATTTCAAGAATTATTGTTCCGGCTCGCCTTGCTCGCGAGCCGCAGTATCTGCCTCATCGGCCACGCCATCCTCATCAGGCACGACCTGCGCAATGCGGGTGACGGCAAGCCGATCCGGCACAATCGCATCGCGCCCGGCATCACCCTCAGCCTCTCGGGCCATCATCTTGCTCAACAGACCAGCTGTATCCTGCTGTTCCAGCATGGGTAGCTCATCCAGCGCACGCAGCCCGAGATCATCGAGAAACTGTCGCGTGGTCGCGAGCAATCCTGGCCGTCCAGGCGCATCACGATAACCAATGGTATCGATCCACCCCCGATCCTCAAGCGTCTTGATGATCTGGGAAGAGACAGTGACCCCCCGGATATCTTCGATATCGCCACGCGTAACCGGCTGGCGCCATGCAATGATTGCCAGAGTCTCAAGGACTGCCCTCGAATAACGAGGTGCCTTTTCGGTACTCAATCGTTCAAGATAAGGCCGCATCGTTGCGCGGCTCTGGAAGCGCCACCCGCCAGCCAGTTCGACCAGTTCAAGCCCGCGCCCACTCCATTCATGGGCCAACTGCCCCAGTAGAAGTCGAAGCCTGCCGCCATCGAGCTGCCCATCTTCGAATAACTTGCGCAGCTCGGCATTTGGCATGGGTTGTGCAGCACACAGCAACGCTGCCTCAAGCACTATTATGACATCCTTATCGTCCATATGGTCCAGTATGCCCGCGTGACGGAAAGCCTATTGTTGCAAATATCGCATGGTAACGCAGTCACCATCAGACTCAACTTGCGCGGAAGCAACAGGCCTGTTAGAATCTTTTTCTCAGACGCGGGGTGGAGCAGTCTGGCAGCTCGTCGGGCTCATAACCCGAAGGTCGTAGGTTCAAATCCTGCCCCCGCAACCAGATATTCAAAAAGGGCTTGCCTTGTTGGCAGGCCCTTTTTTCATGCCGGGTTTCTTGCTGCACACTTCTTGCTGCGCACCCGCGAGCCATCGCGCGCATTGCTCAAACACAGACATGGTTTCCCACAAAACGCAATCCCACCAGAAAATCCTGACTCGACTGGCAGAGCAGGATGCACAACACATTCATCGGCAATTCCCCTCCATGAGAGCCATCCTGGAGAAAGACTCTGATGGGGGCATGCAGAAAATCGCCATTTCGGTATTTGATCATTGGCTTCGCGATGCGTCTGAATGGCATCTGATGAACATCACCGACTCAATGGAGCGCAATAGAAGAAACCAAAGCATGGAAGCACATTGGGCTTCGCTTTTTGACCTGACCCCAATATATACACCCAGATGGCGTGGTCGTTGGCCCGGAAAAGCAAAATTGACACTGAAGCGCTACACCTCGCGGGACGGTTTTTTAGCGCAGTCGCGCTTCAGCCCATCGAAAGCACCCACACAGTTCATCATACTCCCCGAACAAGGCTGCATATACGCAGCAGGATGGGATGACACAAATGTGCTTTACTTCCAGAACCGGGACAATGCGCAGCCCGTGATTCAGCTTGCCGTGGCCGCGGGCCTTTGCGTATTGCACTTTGACGAGACCTGAAAGAAAAATACCGGTCAGCGCGGCACGCTACCGGTATTTTTCCTGCCCCCTTCGGCTACCTCAAGCCTCCTGGCGCTCCACGCCCTCAGCCAGCCTCAGCAACACTTCCTTGGCCTCGGGCATTTCGTCGTAAAGCGTATCTGCATAGAGCCGCAGACGGGTTGCCAGTTTCCGGGCCACATCCTCGGGGTCGATATCACTGCCGCTGCGGACAATCTGCTGCCGGAATCCGTCCAGCAGTATCGCCACTTCGGCATCCCGCGCAGCCCCTGACAGGGCTTCCTTGTGTGCCCGCTTGGACAGCAGCGCAGCCTGTTCTGCGCAGGTATCGACGATACCGCCATCGCTTTTCACGATTGTCATAGTCTCCTCCTTGGTGGTGATCTGGCCGCAGGAGCACTGCAGCCGATAGGGACATTATGCCCTCTTGTCCCCGAAGATCAACCGCCAAAAGGTCGTAGATGCGCCCGTTGCTGCGTCACCAGTTGCGCAATGCCGCCCTGGGCCAGATCCAGCAGTCCATCCAGTTCCTGGCGAGAAAAGGCCCGGCCTTCGGCCGTGCCTTGCACCTCGACCAGATTACCCTGGCCCGTCATCACCACATTGACATCGGCCTCGCAACCCGAATCCTCTATATAGTCGAGATCCAGCAGCGGCGCACCGCGATACAGCCCCACCGACACGGCCGCCACCTGATCAAGGATCGGAGATTCGTCCAGATCACCGCGCTGCAGCAGCAGATCGACAGCATCGGCGGCGGCCACCCAGGCACCGGTAATCGAGGCACAGCGGGTTCCGCCATCAGCCTGCAGCACATCGCAATCGAGATGCAGGGTGCGCTCGCCCAGTTTCTGCAGATCGAACACCGCGCGCAGGCTGCGACCGATCAGACGCTGGATTTCCTGGGTTCGCCCACTCTGCTTGCCCTTGGCCGCCTCACGATCACTCCGCGTATGGGTCGCACGCGGCAACATGCCGTACTCGGCCGTCACCCAGCCCTGCCCCTTGCCTTTGAGAAAAGGCGGCACTTTATCGAGCACGCTGGCCGTGCACAGTACATGGGTCTGCCCCATGCGGATCAGCACCGAACCTTCGGCATGACAGGTAAAGCCACGCTCCAGCGACAGATCACGCAACGCATCGGGGCTGCGCCCGTGGGCACGGATATGGGAAGTCGAGTCATTCATGGAGATATCCTGGTTGCATGGGCATTCATGCGGTCATTCAAAATTTGCAGCCTGCTCGCGCATCTGCTCGATCTGCAACTTGAGATCCATCGCCGCACGGGTCATGACCAGCGCGCCCGACTTGGAGCCCAGCGTATTGGCTTCACGGTTCATTTCCTGGAACAGGAAATCCAGCCGCTTGCCCGCACTGGTGCGCTTGCCACGAGCATCCTCGGCAGCACCATGCTGCAACAGGTGCCGCAGTTCGGCCAGGTGCGAGCGCAGGCGGGCGATTTCTTCCGCCACATCGATACGCAAGGCAAACAGATTGGCCTCACTGGCCAGACGTTCCGACAATTCCTGCCCACCGATATGAGCAAAGCCCCCCGGAAATGCCTGCGCCACCGATTCCTGCAGGCGGCCCTGGAGTTTCTGCCGGTAATCGTCCTGAATACCCGGCAACTGCGGCTCCAGAGCATCAAGAATCGTGACAATTGTATCCGCGCAGCCCATGACCACCTCGGCCAGGCGTGCGCCTTCGCGCTCGCGCGCCTGCACGAACTGGGTCAGCGCCGTTTCTGCAGCCTCCAGGGTCAGCGCCAGTTGCACCTGCTCGCGCTCGCCAGGATCGGATTGCTCGGCCTGCCCGCCCAGCCACTGCAGCACTTCCTGCAGACGGGGCGCAGGCGTATCCGGCAGAATGCTGCGTACCTGCGCCAGTTGGCGAGCCAAGGCCTCAAGCGCAGCCATGTCGGGAATGCGCGCGACATCGCTGCGTGCCCCCTGGCTGGCCAGCCGTATCTCGACCTTGCCGCGCAGCAGACGAGCCGACAACAATTCACGCAGGCGACTTTCGGCGTGGCGGTATTCGTCCGGCAACTTGAAATGAAGATCGAGAAAACGGCTGTTGACCCCTCGCAGCTCGATGGTGAGTTGGGTATCGTCGTGCCGTGCGGTGCCGCTGCCGAAGGCAGTCATGCTGAGAATCATGGGCAATGTCCGGTTGGGCCCCATCAGGGGCAGAAAATATCTTTGAGCGTGGCGATCAGGCGCTCGATGCGCGGATCGGCAATGCGATAGTGGAGCGTTTGCGCTTCACGGCGATAAGCCACCATACCTTCCTCGCGCATTCGCGCCAGATGCTGCGACAGTGCCGACTGGCTGAGGTCGACATGCTCAAGCAGCGCACCGACGCTCATTTCCTGGCGTTCGATGAGCAGGCACAGGACAAGCAGGCGGTGGGGATTGCCCACAGCCTTGAGCAGCGCGGCAGCCTCGGCGGCACCGGCGAGCAGGAATTCCTTGTCTGCGACATGCGTATTCATGGCCCGATTTTATCGCAAAGCCCTGTTTATCAGCCCAACAGACAAAAACCATGCTGCAAAGCCGCAACGCCTCTTATGTCTTATATAAGAGTATTGCCAGTCTGCAGGCTTCGTCCTACAATACGGTCAATGGGTGCAGACTCACACGCTGTGGTATGCAATCCGGATTTTCCCACTCACTTCTCATATACAGGCCGCCATGCTAGAAGCCTATCGTCAACATGCCGCCGAACGCGCCGCGCTTGGTATTCCTCCCCTGCCCCTTTCTGCCCGGCAAACGGCCGATCTGATCGAACTGATCAAGTCGCCTCCGGCAGGCGAAGCCGATTTCCTGCTCGACCTGCTGACATATCGCGTGCCGGCCGGTGTGGATGATGCCGCCAAGGTCAAGGCCTCCTATCTGGCAGCCATCGCGCTCGGCAAGGAACCGTGTGCACTGATCAGCCGCAAGCACGCGGTCGAACTGCTCGGCACCATGCTGGGCGGCTACAACGTTGCCCCGCTGATCGAACTGCTGGATGACGCAGAGGTAGGTGCCGCCGCGGCCGAGGGCCTCAAGAAGACCCTGCTGGTGTTCGATGCCTTCCACGACGTCAAGGAAAAGGCCGACAAGGGCAATGCCAATGCCCGTGCCGTGCTGCAGAGCTGGGCCGACGCAGAATGGTTCACCAGCCGTCCCGAAGTGCCGGAAAGCCTGACCATCACCGTTTTCAAGGTCCCTGGCGAAACCAATACCGACGATCTGTCGCCCGCCCCCGATGCCACCACGCGCCCGGACATCCCGATGCACGCGCTGGCCATGCTCAAGAACAAGCGCGATGGCGCAGCCTTCCAGCCCGAGGAAGACGGCAAGCGCGGCCCGGTCAAGTTCATCGAGTCGCTCAAGGAAAAGGGCCACCTGGTCGCCTACGTGGGCGATGTGGTCGGTACCGGTTCCTCGCGCAAGTCCGCCACCAACTCGGTGCTGTGGTTCACCGGCGACGACATCCCCTTCGTGCCGAACAAGCGTTTTGGCGGCGTGTGCCTGGGCAGCAAGATTGCCCCGATCTTCTACAACACCATGGAAGATGCCGGTGCCCTGCCGATCGAGCTGGATGTGTCGCAGATGGAAATGGGCGACGTGGTCGAGCTGCGCCCCTATGAAGGCAAGGCCATCAAGAACGGCGCCATCATTGCCGAATTCAAGGTCAAGTCCGAAGTGCTGTTCGACGAAGTGCGCGCTGGCGGCCGCATTCCGCTGATCATTGGCCGTGGCCTGACCGCCAAGGCACGTGAAACGCTGGGTCTGGCACCGTCCGAACTGTTCCGTCTGCCGCAAAATCCTGCCGACACCGGCAAGGGCTACACTCTGGCACAAAAGATGGTGGGCCGCGCCTGTGGCCTGCCTGAAGGCACCGGCATCCGCCCAGGCACCTACTGCGAACCCAAGATGACCTCGGTCGGCAGCCAGGACACCACCGGCCCGATGACCCGCGACGAACTCAAGGATCTGGCCTGCCTGGGCTTTTCGGCTGACCTGGTGATGCAGTCGTTCTGCCACACCGCCGCCTATCCCAAGCCTGTCGACGTCAAGACCCATCACACGCTGCCGGCCTTCATCAGCACGCGCGGCGGCATTTCGCTGCGTCCGGGCGATGGCGTGATCCACTCGTGGCTCAACCGCATGCTGCTGCCGGATACCGTCGGTACCGGCGGTGACTCGCACACCAGGTTCCCGATCGGCATCAGCTTCCCGGCCGGTTCCGGCCTGGTGGCCTTTGCCGCTGCCACCGGCGTGATGCCGCTGGACATGCCCGAATCCGTGCTGGTCCGCTTCAAGGGCAAGTTGCAGCCGGGCGTCACACTGCGCGATCTGGTCAATGCCATTCCGCTGTACGCCATCAAGCAAGGCCTGCTGACCGTTGCCAAGCAAGGCAAGAAGAACATCTTCTCCGGTCGTATCCTGGAAATCGAAGGTCTGCCCGACCTCAAGGTGGAACAGGCATTCGAACTGTCCGACGCCTCCGCCGAGCGTTCGGCTGCCGGTTGCACGGTGCGCCTGAACAAGGACCCGATCATCGAGTATCTCAACAGCAACATCGTGATGCTGAAGTGGATGATCGCCAACGGTTATCAGGACGAACGCAGCCTGCGCCGCCGCATCGCCGCCATGGAAGCCTGGCTGGCTGATCCCAAGCTGCTGGAGCCGGATGCAGACGCCGAGTACGCCGCCGTGATCGACATCGACCTGGCCGACGTGCATGAGCCCATCGTCGCCTGCCCCAATGACCCCGATGACGTCAAGACGCTGTCTGACGTGGCAGGTGCCAAGATCGACGAAGTGTTCATCGGCAGTTGCATGACCAACATCGGTCACTTCCGTGCCGCCTCCAAGCTGCTCGAAGGCAAGCGTGACATCCCGGTCAAGCTGTGGGTCGCCCCGCCGACCAAGATGGATGCCCAGCAACTGACCGAGGAAGGCCACTACGGTGTGTTCGGCACGGCAGGTGCGCGTACCGAAATGCCGGGCTGCTCACTCTGCATGGGTAACCAGGCACAGGTGCGCGAAGGTGCCACGGTGATGTCAACCAGCACCCGCAACTTCCCCAACCGTCTCGGCAAGAACACCAACGTGTACCTGGGTTCGGCCGAACTGGCTGCCATCTGCTCGCGCCTGGGCCGCATTCCGACCAAGGAAGAGTACATGGCCGATATCGGTGTGATCAACGAGAACGGCGACAAGATCTACCAGTACCTGAACTTCGACAAGATCGAAGACTACAAGGACGTGGCAGACACCGTCAGCGCCTGATCCCCGGCATCCGGGTTGCATCACTTCACAGTCGCGCAACACCGGTTTCGCCACGCGCAACGCTCCTGGTTTCTCACGATCCAGGAGCGTTGCTGTTTTCAGCCAGCCAGAATACGGCTTTTCTTGCATTTCCTGACCGTCACACTCCGTTTGCCATGGTTTCCCTGTTTCTCAAAATGCTGCTCGGTGCCTTGACGGTGCTCGTCATTGCCCTGCTGTCCAAGTCTCGCAGTTTCTTCATCGCCGGCCTGGTGCCGCTGTTTCCGACCTTTGCCCTGATCGCCCACTTCATCGTGGGCACCTCACGTACTGCAGCAGACCTGCAGGCCACGGCGCTTTTCGGGCTGTGGTCACTGGCCCCCTATGCTGCCTATCTGCTGGCGGTGTATTACGGCAGCGTACGCTACAGCCTGCCCGCCACGCTGATCGGTGCCACAGTGGCCTGGGCGATCGTGGCCGGCATCCTGCTGATCGGCTGGAGTCGTTTCCATGCGGCGACCTGATTGGCCCAGTGCATGCAAATCATGCATACTGCCGCTTTTATCCATTCAGGCAAACCATGACGCACCGACCTGAAACCGCTGCCGGTATCGACGACACCCAATTCCTGCAGGCATTGCGCAAACGCTTCAATGCAGGCGAAAAACTCAAATATGTGTTCTTCTGGGGGCACCAGCAGGCCAAGTCAGGCATCACAGCCAGTTGCTTCAGCCAATGGTACGGTGCCCCGTTCGTCGTGGACGGACATCGCTACGCCAGCGCCGAACATTTCATGATGGCCGAGAAAGCCCGTCTCTTTGGCGATCACGAAAACCACGCCAAGATCCTCCAGGCCTCCAACCCCGGTGCCGCCAAGGCCCTGGGGCGGCAGGTACGCGGCTTTGACGATGCGACCTGGCTGGCCCAGCGATTCAATATCGTGGTCCGGGCCAACCAGGCCAAGTTCGGCCAGAACGAGAACCTGGGCGACTACCTGAGGCAGACAGGCTCACGCATCCTGGTCGAAGCCAGCCCTGTGGACCGCATCTGGGGCATCGGCATGGCCCAGGACGATACGCATGCAGGCAATCCCATGCTCTGGCGCGGCCTCAACCTGCTGGGCTTTGCCCTGATGCAGGTGCGGGAAGAATTGAGCAACCGTATCTAAAGCTCACGACATCAGTTTCAAGAGGCTTTCCCGCACAGGTTACCCAGGCACACGCCGATAGACCATGACACTCCAGTATCCGCTTCCGCTCCGGGCGTGGCACGTCCACCCGTCTGCTTCCAGGTGCCTGGCAATCAATCGATTCATGACACCGTGCCCTGCCAGGAAAACACGACCCTCACTGGATAAGTCCTGAAGCCGTTGTGCCGCCATATGTGCTCGCCGTTTCGCGCAACGGACACTTTCGGCCGCGCCCGAAAAACCGCATAGCCAGAGCACTCGAAAAACAAATGCCCACGTAAATGGGGAGAGGCGTGGATGATGCCAGTGTGTATGAGGCAATTGCGCTTCGCAGAAAACATCATCCACGATATCGGGCTCAAACCCCAACGCCTGCAGGGAAGAACGCGCCCTGGGCGCGCTGCTCGACACAATGACACTGGCTGAAGCAGCCAGTGTCATGCAGGCATCAGGAGCCTGCTCGTCAACAATCTCGGCACAGTCATACTGTGCCATCCAATCTTGCATCTCACGAGCCGGGATTTTTTGTGATGAGGACAGATCAGGCCGTCCATGCCTCATCAAAATGATTTCCCTGTTCACCATATCCATACCTTGATTTCGAGTTTATCTTCCCAGGCATGGCAGCCATTCAGGCGGACGATGCCCCGCCACCCGAGTCGAGCGTCGCAATCAAATCATTCACGGACGCCCGATATTGCGCCAGATCGAAATACAGGTCCGGCATGACATGAGAGATCCGGTCGTCATCATCGTCCGGGTCTTCAGCCTCTTCGGGGTCTGTTTCATAACGGATGTCGCGCCAGCACACGCGGTCACCTTCGACCTCCAGTTCGCAGGAAATCACACCGCAGTAATCACTGCCGCAATGACAGCGATACAGTACAAAGCGCCCGGAACCAAACTGGTTGAACGGCACGCAAAGGCCAAGAAAGCCCTGTAGCTGGTTTTCCCTGGCAGCCTTTACGGAATCCAGAAAAGTCATGCCGAACCAGGGTCGACTGCCGGCAAAACCTAACAGTGTAGACAGCGGCTGCCCATCGACGATAAATTCGGACTGCTCGCATGTGTTTGACTTCCCATTGATGACATAGGGGATCGACCTGCGTTCGATCTGCAACCGGCTGGTCGCAGGCTGGGACATATTCGACTCAGAAATATTTTGCTTGTTCATTTGGAGCGTGACACATATACAGGAGGCTGCCGGCTATCAACATAGCCCCACACCCGGAAATCCTGCCCAACCCGACTATATGGAACACCAACGGCCAGCAAGCAGGCTTCGATCGCTTTTTCATGATCAATCAGGGCAGGCGGCACCAGGCGGCCACGATGGATTTCCTCGATGGCATGCACATCCAGCCACTCGTACCACTCGGGCCCCTGCCTGATGAACTCCGGCCAGTCGATATGGCATTTGCCGCTGCGCACATCCGGGTCAAGATAGCGAACGGACGCCAGTGGGCCATTCTGGCCGATCCTGTCCAGCCCTTCGGCCAATTCGGTCCATTTGGTCCGGTTCATGACGGACACCAGTCCCCGTGCGTCGAGAAATGCCCTGATCCTAGGGTGCATGGTACTGCTCCAGCGCAGGCGCATCATCGGCACGGAACGCGCGTATGTATACAGGAAAAGTCATCGTGATCGGAAGTGTAACCTGCCTACTTCCCTGCCTGACACCGATCTCCTGCCTGCCTGGGTGCCACAGGGCTGCCCCTTTCTAGGCAATCAGGCCGGACTCTGGCACACTGTCGTTCATGCTTGCGGCAATCCGGACCCGGCATCCGGATGTCTGCCACGACAGCCGCCCATACATGGAGTCCGAGATGAATAACGACAGTTTCAAAACGCTCAAGACCTTCAAGCTGGGAGACACCTCCTGTCACTACCATTCACTGCCGGCGCTGGGCAAGACACTCGGTATAGACGTGCAGCGCCTGCCTGTCTCGATCCGGCTGGTGCTGGAATCCGTACTGCGCAATTGCGACGGCCAGAAAATCACCGAAGCACATGTGCGCGAGCTGGCAGGCTGGCAACCCTGTGCGCACCGTGAAGCGGAAATCCCCTTCGTGGTGGCACGCGTGGTATTGCAGGACTTCACTGGTGTGCCGCTGCTGGCCGACATCGCCGCCATGCGCTCGGTCGCCAGGTCCATGGGTCGCGATCCACAGTTGATAGAACCCCTGGTACCCGTCGATCTGGTGGTGGACCACTCGATCATGATCGACTATTACCGCCAGAAAAACGCCCTCGACCTCAACATGAAGCTGGAATTCAAGCGCAATGAAGAGCGCTACCGCTTCATGAAATGGGGCATGCAGGCCTTCGACACGTTCAAGGTCGTGCCGCCCGGCTTCGGCATCGTGCACCAGGTCAACCTCGAATACCTGGCGCGTGGTGTGCATCGCAGCCCTGACGGCATCCACTACCCCGACACGCTGGTCGGTACCGACAGCCACACCACCATGATCAACGGCATTGGCGTGGTCGGCTGGGGCGTCGGCGGCATCGAGGCCGAGGCCGGCATGCTGGGGCAGCCCGTCTACTTCCTGACGCCCGACGTCGTCGGTGTCGAGCTCAAGGGCAAGCTGCGCGAAGGCGTCACCGCCACCGATCTGGTGCTGACCATCACCGAAATGCTGCGCAAGCACAAGGTCGTCGGCAAGTTCGTCGAGTTCTGCGGGCCGGGAACCTCCAGCCTGTCGGTGACCGATCGGGCCACCATTGCCAACATGGCCCCCGAGTACGGTGCCACCATGGGCTTTTTCCCGGTCGATGACCGTACCATCGAGTACTTCGAAGGCACTGGCCGGACTGCCGAGGAAATCGCCACATTCCAGGCCTACTTCAAGGCCCAGAAGATGTACGGCGTGCCGCGAGCCCGCGACATCGACTACACCACGCTGCTGACCCTCGATCTGGGCAGCATCACCCCCTCCCTGGCCGGCCCCAAGCGTCCACAGGACCGGATCGAGATTGGCAACGTCAAGCGAACCTTCACCGACCTGTTCTCCCGACCGGTCGCCGAGAACGGCTTTGCACAGCAGGCAGACCGGCTGGATCATACCTACAGCACCACCCATGGCGTGCCGATCCGCAACGGTGATGTCCTCATCGCCGCCATTACCTCCTGTACCAACACGTCCAACCCGAGCGTGATGCTGGCCGCCGGACTGCTGGCCAAGAAAGCCGTTGAGGCCGGGCTCAAGGTACCGAAACACATCAAGACCTCGCTGGCCCCTGGCTCGCGCATCGTGACCGAATACCTCGAAAAGACCGGCCTGCTGCCCTACCTGGACAAACTCGGCTTCAATGTGGCGGCCTATGGCTGCACCACCTGCATCGGCAATGCCGGCGATCTGGACCCCGAGATCAACCAGGCCATCCTCGAAAACGATCTGATCTGCGCCGCCGTCCTCTCGGGCAACCGCAATTTCGAGGCGCGCATCCATCCCAACCTCAAGGCCAATTTCCTGGCCTCACCGCCCCTGGTCGTGGCCTACGCCCTGGCCGGCAGCGTGACGCGCGACCTGATGACCGAGCCGGTCGGGCGTGGCAAGCACGGCGATGTCTGGCTGGGCGATATCTGGCCGACTTCCCATGAGATCCAGGCACTGGTGCAGTATGCGCTCAACCCGTCTGCCTTCCGGGAAAACTATGCCCAGGTGCGCAGCAAGCCGGGGCCGCTCTGGGAAAAGATCAAGGGCGTGACCGGCCAGACCTACACCTGGCCGGCCTCGACCTATATCGCCGAACCGCCGTTCTTCCAGGGATTTTCCATGACACCGACTCCCATGCCGGCCGTCACAGGGGCGCGGGCGCTCGGCATCTTCGGCGACTCGGTCACGACCGACCATATCTCGCCAGCCGGCAGCATCAAGGAAACTTCGCCGGCAGGCAAGTGGCTGATGGAAAACGGCGTCATGCGCGCTGATTTCAACAGCTACGGTTCACGTCGCGGCAATCACGAGGTCATGATGCGCGGCACGTTTGCCAATGTCCGCATCAAGAACCTGATGATTCCGGCACGCCCCGACGGCACCCGCTTCGAAGGTGGCGACACACTGTACCAGCCGGATGGCGAGCAGATGTCCATCTATGACGCTGCCATGCGCTACCAGGCCAAGGGAATTTCCACCGTCGTCTTCGGCGGCGAGGAATACGGCACCGGCTCTTCGCGCGACTGGGCGGCCAAGGGCACCCAGTTGCTGGGCGTCAAGGCCGTCGTTGCCCGCAGCTTCGAACGCATCCACCGCAGCAACCTGGTCGGCATGGGTGTGCTGCCGCTGCAGTTCAAGGATCAGGACAGCGTGCAGTCGCTGCAGATCGACGGCAGCGAGACCTTCGATATTACCGGTCTTGAAAACGGCATCCGACCGCAGCAGGATGCCACCCTGGTTATCCGCCGGGCCAACGGCAAGGTCCGCAAGGTTGCGGTCTTGCTGCGCATCGACACCCCCATCGAGGTCGAGTATTACAAGCACGGCGGCATCCTGCCCTACGTACTGCGACAACTGCTGGCGGCATAGCGCCAGGGCGGCTCACACCGCCGAAACAGTTGTTATTTGCTATTATTCGCCCTGATTCATTATGTGCGGCGGCCGCTGACGGTCGCCGCTGCCATTTCAGGAGCCTGACCGAATGACCGCCGATCCCTCTGCCGCCGACGACTTCCTCGCTACGGTGGAGTCATTTCCCGTCCCCTCTCCCTCCCAGCGCAGGGAAATTCCTGTCGCGTTCAACGGCACTGCCGGCGATTATTTCGGTGTCTGGATCGTCAACCTGCTGCTCACTATCCTGACGCTGGGCATCTGGTCTGCCTGGGCCAAAGTGCGGACCAAGCGCTGGTTCTACGGTCACACCAGCATCGATGGACACGCATTTGAATATCACGCCACCGGCATGCAGATTTTCAAGGGTCGCCTGCTGGCCATCGTCCTGATCATCCTGCTGGCACTGCCAGGCGCATTCTTCCCGCCCGCCCAGTTGCTGACGCTACTGGTGCTGCTGCTCCTCATGCCCTGGGCCATCAACGCCGGCCTGCGTTTCAATGCCCGGGTCAGCAGCTGGCGCAATGTGCGCTTCAATTTCCAGGGCAGCTATGGCCGTGCTCTCTGGCTGTTTGTCGGCCTGCCGTTCATCGCACTGCTCACGCTGGGGCTGCTGACTCCCGTACTGTCCCGCATGATCGCGCGCTACGTCGTCGGCAATACGCAGTTCGGCAATGCCCGCATGGACACGCAGCCGCGCGTAAGCCATCTCTACGGTGTGTTCGGACTGTCCTTCCTGCTGTTCCTGGCGCTGTTCATCGGCATTCCGCTGATTCTGGCAGGGCTGTCCATACTGCCCACGCTGAGGGACATTCTGTTCATTCTCCAGTCGCCACACATGGCCAGCAGCTCGATGCCACCCGAAATGTTGCTCAAAATGGTTCTGGCCATTCTGCTACCCCTCATCCTGTCTTTCTATCTGGCCGTTTTCGTCGCAGCGCTCTACTACGGAACCCGCGAGCGCAACGAAATCCTGAACCAGCTCAGCATCGACAACGTACATGGCATGCGCAGCACACTGTCGCCCTGGCGTCTGATGTGGATTTTCGTCTCGGGCGGACTGGCGACAATCTGCAGCCTTGGCCTGGCCTATCCCTGGGCGCATGTGCGTCATTACCGTTATCAGGTCACGCAAATGACACTGCTGGCACAGGGAGATCTCGATTACTTCGTCACGGCCCAGGGCAATACGCCCAGCAGCTTCGGGGGCGAATTTGGCGAACTCGAGGGTTTTGCAAGTGCCGTCAGCCTCTGAGGCATCTGTCGTACTCTCCGGCCGTCTCTTCGCGGCCGGCTCTGCGGCCTGCGCCGATGCCACGCTGTCCATCGACGGGCATGGCCTGCTGCGGCTCGACTGCGGTCTGCAGCAGGAACACCTCGATGCCACCACCCTGGCCTGGGGTGACCGCATCGGCCGGGCACCCCTGCGTATCGAGCTGCCCGATGGCCGTATTTTCGAAACCAGCATGCATGACACTGCCAGCCAACTGAGGCAGCAACTGTATGGCCGGGTACCGCACAATGTGCTGTTTTACCTCGAACGGGTACATCCCCGCCTGCTGCTGCTTTTCGTGGTGGCCATCGCGCTGATGTTCGCTGGTGTGCGCTGGGGGGTTCCATGGACAGCCGATCTAGCAGCCCGCCTGGTTCCGGTTTCGGTCGAGCAGCGAATCGGCACAGGCGTCATGCAGACGCTGGATTATGCCGTCTTCAAGCCCAGTACCCTGCCCCCCAAGCAACAACAGCAGGTCCAGGCTGTGTTTGATGATCTGGTGCACAACCAGGTGGATCTCGAGCACACGCTGCAACTGCACTTTCGCAAAGGCGACACCATCGGTGCCAATGCGCTGGCCCTGCCCGGCGGTGACATCGTCATTACCGACGAACTCATCGAAATGGCGTCCAGCCAGGATGAAATCGCCGGTGTCCTCGCGCATGAAATCGGCCATGTCCACCATCGCCATGGCCTGCGCCGCATGGCACGTGCCGTTGGCCTGTCCGCCGTACTGATGATGATGACCGGCGATATCAGCAGCATGGTCAGCGACACGGCCGCCATGGGAGCAGGCCTGCTCGACCTGGCTTATTCCAGGGACTTCGAGCGCGATGCAGACACCCATGCCAGCGAACTGATGCACGCCAGCGGTCGCGATCCCGCGGCACTGGCGCACATGCTGGAGCGGCTGGAAAAATCGCATCCGGACAGGCTGTCACTGCCCGACTGGACGGCCTCGCATCCCGCCACGGAAGAGCGCATACGCAGACTCAGGGAAAGCATGCCTGCGCACCCGACGGATTGATACGGGTTAAACTGGGCAGTCATATTCCGTTTATCTTTTTTGCAGGCTGCCCTGCTCCCTACATGCTCCGTACCCGCCGTACCGTCTCCTCTTCCCTGCAACGCGATGCCAAGCGCCTGGGTGCCCTGGCACTGGCACTGGGTGCCTCCGGCAGCCGTGTCGAAGACCTTTACTGGGAAAACCAGTTGGCCGACCAGATTCGCAAACTGCTCCGGCAGCAACAGGACGAATCGCTGGAACACGCCCTGGACGAACTGGCCCAATCCGATACCAATGCCTACGAAGTACTGATCGAGCTGATCGAGACGCAATCGGAATCCGGCACCGTGACCGGCCCCGACGGGCAGCCATGGGATGCGTTGCTGATCGTCGCACCGCTTGCAGCCTGGACCCGCTACAGCATTTTTTCAGGCCCATTGGCAGCACCTGCCCACACTAACCTGCAACAGGCGCTGCATACGCATATCCTGGCACAGGATGCCCGGCTGGCACTGCTGCCGGCACTGTTCAGCATGGATCAGATGCCGCGTTCATTTTCCGAAACCTGGCGCTGGATGCAGAATCTCGCGCAGCAGGCGGTCCAGGGCAGTGACGTACATCTGCAGGACTATCTGCTGTCGGAGCAGGTCGAAACGGCTCCGATGCTGGCAGATACACGCTACCTGGTAGGCGTGGTCGCCGCTCCTGCGGGTGCACCGCTGTTCCGCTGGCAGGAAGGCGGCGGCCGTCCCGAGGCCAGCCGCGGCAACAGTCTCGAGCAATGGGTCGCCCATACGCATGAAGCCTTTTCGGAACTGCTGCCCGGTTGTGCGTTCGAATGCATCCTGCCCGATGCCTACTACGTCAGCAACCGCGAAGCCGACAAGACCATCCGTCCACTGACGCTGCAGGCCGCCCTTTCCTGGCTGCAGGAAAGCATGGACACGCCAGCCGAAACGCTGCGTGCCGTCATCGCCGGATGCGGCGACTCTCGGATCGAGGAATACCGCATCGGCCTGACCGCCAAGCAAAGCAACGAGGTCATCTACGGCTGCATGTGGCCGCTGTTCGGACCCGAAGTGGCCATCCAGGCCATCGATGACGGTGCCGAGACTGTCGCGCAGATCAGTGAACTGCTGCGCCGCCACGGTGTGCGCGAGATCCGCCGCATTCCCGGCCTGTTGACTCCCGAGCACTGCGAAGACTGCGGTGCGCCCTATTTCCCCAACCCGCAGGGGGAACTGGTGCATCCCGAGATGCCTGAGGAAGTTCCCTCCGCTCCTGCGCTGTTCCACTGACATGAATACGCACCCACCTCTCGTCCTGACCATCCAGTCCCACGTTGCCTGGGGCCATGTCGGCAATGCCGCCGCCATGCTGCCGTTGCAACTGTCCGGTGTCGAGACCGTGGCCGTGCATACGGTTCAGTTCTCGAACCACACGGGGTTCGGCGAGGTCAAGGGGCAGGTATTCAGCGCGGAGCATATCCGCGACGTGATCGAGGGGCTGCAGGCTCGCGATGTACTGGCCCACTGCTCCGCAGTGCTGTCCGGCTACCTGGGCGATGCGGGAATTGGTCACATCATTCTCGACGCAGTCCGCAAGATCCGACAGATCAATCCATCCGTGCGCTATCTGTGCGACCCGGTCATGGGCGACGTACATCGGGGCATTTTCGTCAGGCCCGGCATTCCACCCTTTCTGCGCCAGTATGCCATGCCGCAGGCCGACATCCTGACGCCCAACCAGTACGAGTTCGAACTGCTCGGCGACACCACGCTGCGAGACCTGCCACACGCCATCACCGAAGCGCGACGCCTGCTGCGCAGCGGCCAGGGCCAACCCGGCCCCGATACGATTATCATCACCAGCCTGCTGACCCCCGACATGGATGGCCAACTGGGTACGCTGGCCGTGCGCCGCGATGATGCCTGGCTGGTCACGACCCCGATCATCTCGCTCGATCCCATGCCCAGCGGCATGGGCGATGTATTCTCATCGACCCTGCTGGCCCGGCTGCTGGTCGGCGATGCCCTGCCACAGGCTCTGGGCCATGCTGTCAGCACCCTGTACGGACTGATTGCGGAACTGCCCAGCGGTAGCCGCAACCTGCCGCTGGTGCAGGCCCGCCAGCAGATCATCCAGCCAACGCGGCTTTTCGACGCCACAAAGGTGGCATGATGGCAGCGCGACAGTCCGATCCCCGTGCCATGCCACCCGCAGCGCCCGGCGTGGATCTGTTCTGTCGCGTGATCGACAACTATGGCGACATTGGCGTGTGCTGGCGACTGGCGTGCTGCCTGCATCACGACCATGGCTGCCCTGTCCGCCTGTGGGTGGACGATCTGCGTGCATTCCAGCATCTGTGCCGGGCTATCGATCCGGGGCTGTCCACCCAGATCCATGCGGGGATCGAAGTCATCCACTGGTCCGGATCGACGCCTGACCTTGAGCCACATGAGATGGTCATCGAAGCCTTCGCCTGCGACCCACCCAGCCATCATATCGCCCGCATGCCCGGCCACAGCAAGCTTTGGCTCAACCTTGAATATCTTGCCACCGAGGAATGGGCAGCAGGCTGCCACGGCATGGAATCCCCCCAGCCCGATGGGCAGCGAAAATTTTTTTTCTTTCCCGGTTTTCTCCCCGGCACCGGTGGCGTGCTTCGAGAACAGACGCTGACACAACAACGCCAGGACTGGCAATCGAATCCTGCCCAGGTGCGACGCTGGCTGGCAGGCCTGTTGCCTCACGACGAAACTGCACGTGCACTGATCGAGCAGCCCCAGTTGCAGATCGTCACCCTGTTCTGCTACCCGGATGCCCCCGTTGCCGAACTGCTACAGGCACTGGGACGACTGCCCGGCCAGATGCTGCTGCTGGTTCCCGAGCGGGTCATGCTGCCTGCACTGCCAGGTGCAATGGCATCCAATCTGCATCTCGCCCGGATTCCGTTCCTGCCACAGCCTGAGTATGACCGCCTGCTGTGGAGCGCCGACCTCAATCTGGTACGGGGCGAGGATTCTTTCGTGCGTGCACTGCTGGCTGGCCAGCCCATGCTGTGGCAGGCCTACAGGCAGGATGACGAGGCACACCTTGCCAAGGTCGAGGGCTGGCTGCGCCAGACCCGGGCACCTGAAACGATCCGGCAGGCCTGGCTGGCCTGGAATCGCCCCGCCGACACCGGCACGGTAGATCTCCTGGAGCAGGGGTTGCGTTGCGCAAACCGGGCTCGCTGGCACACGTTTTTCCAGGATTTTTCCACCTATCTTGACGGCCAGCATGATCTGGCCAGCGCATTATTGGCGTTCTACTACAAGCAGACCGGCCTCTCAGGCTAAAATAGCTGGCTTTACCATTTTTTCACGATGCAGACCCGGCACCGGCAGCGACCGGTACGGGCGTATCTGGTTCCCTGGAGTACTTATTAATGAAAACCGCACAGGAATTGCGCGTCGGCAACGTCGTCATGGTCAATGGCGCGCCACTGGTCGTCCAAAAGGCTGAATACAACAAGTCCGGCCGTAACGCCGCAGTCGTCAAGCTCAAGTTCAAGAACCTGCTGAGCGCCTCGGGCAGTGAATCGGTCTACAAGGCCGACGAAAAGTTCGAAGTCGTGATGCTCGAGCGCAAGGAATGCACCTATTCGTATTTCGGTGATCCCATGTATGTCTTCATGGATGCAGAATACAACCAGTACGAAATCGAAGCCGACAGCATGGGCGACGCACTGAACTACCTGGAAGAAAACATGCCGGCTGAAGTCGTGTTCTACGACGGTCGCGCCATCTCGGTTGAGCTGCCCACCACCGTGGTCCGCGAAATCATCTATACCGAGCCTGCCGTACGCGGCGACACCTCGGGCAAGGTGCTCAAGCCTGCCAAGCTGGCCACCGGTTTCGAGATTCCCGTGCCGCTGTTCTGCGCAATCGGCGACAAGATCGAAATCGACACCCGCACCGCTGAATACCGCAGTCGTGCCAACTGATCCCGACCCTGACCCGGACGGGGTGCCGCCAGACGGCCCCACCCCACGGGACTCTGTCTTTCACTGCCGTTTGTGCCAACAGGCATATGCTGGTCAGCAGGACGTAGAGGATCTTAAACCCGGATTGGCTTGCGCCGCATCCGGGTTTTTTATTTCATGAATATGAATCGGCCAGAAAAAATCATCGATGCTCTCAGAGTCATCTCGGCAAGGATCAAGTCCTTCAACCCCGAACATGAGAACCCAGAGGAGATATCATCATCAATAGATGAGCTTGAAAAAATATCCCGAAAGGAGTACTCAAAACACTATGAAAAATTTCTTTCCGACCCATCTCTGGCCAAAAAAATTGTCTCTTTATGCAGGGCAGAAAGTTTCGATATAAAAACAATCATAAACACGATTTCCACGATAGGAAACATGATCAAGAGATATGGACTTCCTCCATCTGACTATTTGTTTGATTTTTTTGACGAAACAAAACATCTAAAAAAAGCAAACTACTACGTCTCTTTGTTCATCATGCGCTTCCCGCAGTTTCGTATGCGGCAGGACAGACTCGACTACCTTGCATCGATGCCAAGAATTTCGCCAAGAAAAAATTCCGAGAGAAATTTCTATGTCGAGCTGAAAAAAATCATTGATTGCAGAGAACTGATTCCGGATCCCGAAAAAAGAAAGCTCACGCTTTCTCTTAAGAACATGATCGACAAGGAAGAAAATACCTTCTACAAAAATGAATACAAAGAATTACTACAAAAAATAATTCAATAAAAGCATATTGCACGGCAGGCATGAGCAGATCCGGGGGCGCGCTGCAACACCGGGATCATAGAAGACGATCATCATCCAGAATATCCGGTATCGGCATGATGCCGATACCGTCATCGGCCAGAGACTGGCGCTCCTCGGGCGTGGCGGTGCCACGTATCGGCCGCTCGGGCAACTCGCCCTCGTGAATGCGGCGTGCCTCTTCGGCAAAGCGCGGCCCTACATTGTCCATGCTGCGCACGAACTCGCGCATCCGCCGCAGCGCCTCGGCCTGTAGCGCCTGACCTTCCGGTGTTGCCAATGCAGACTGTGCCGAGCCACTGGCTGCAGTGTCGGCAGCCCCGCTATCTCCAGTGATTGCAGCGGTCGCGCCCGAGACATTCAGCCGGGGAGCCGACAGTCTGCGCTCGATCTGCGTACTGCCACACAATGGGCACTGCAGCAGGCCACGCGCCTGCTGATCCGCATAGTCTTCCTGCGAACCGAACCAGCCTTCGAAGAGATGTCCCTGGCCACAGGCCAGATCGTAGACTTTCAATGCCATACCCTGGAAGAATGAACGCTCATGCCTGCATTTTAGGGCAGTCTTGCATCAAGGCGCGGCACTGCGGCCAGCAATTGACGGGTTTCTTCGTGGCGTGGCTCCAGCAGGACCTGCTCCGCAGGGCCGATTTCCACAATACGACCCTGCGCCATGACGGCAATATCGTCGGCCAGATATTCGACCACGCCGAAATTGTGCGACACGAACAGGTAAGCCATGCCCAGCTCCCGCTGCAACTCCTGCAGCAGATCGATAATCTGTGCCTGCACCGATACGTCCAGCGCCGAGGTCGGTTCGTCGCAGACCAGCACGTCCGGCTCGGTCGCCAGGGCCCGGGCAATGGCGATGCGCTGGCGCTGGCCGCCGGAAAACTCGTGCGGATAGCGCGTCTGCGTATCGGCAGGCAAACCGACCCGTTCCAGCAACCCGGCAATCCGCTGGCGGCGCAGCTCGACCGGCAAGTCGCGACGCAACGAAGCCAGGCCTTCGTCCAGGATTTCGCCAACGCGCATGCGCGGATCGAGCGAGGCAAACGGATCCTGGAACACGATCTGGATACGGCGACGCAGGGTTTTCATGCTCGCACGTCCGGCATCCAGCACCGATTGGCCATCCAGCAGCACCTTGCCTGATATCCGGGCCTGCCCGTCGAGCAGGCGCAGCATGGCCTTGGCCGTGGTGGTCTTGCCGCAACCCGATCCCCCCAGCAGGGCCAGCGTACGTCCCTGACGCAGTTCGAAACTGACGCCATCGACGGCGCGAATCGTATCCACTTCGCGCCGCAGCAGCCCCTTGCGTACCGGGTAGTGCACCTTGAGATCCTGTACCTGCAACAACGCAGGCAACTGTGCGCTCGCCTCTGTCTGCACCGCTTTCATATCCATCGCCATATTCGGGACCTCGCCGGCGTCGGACACCTCCGCAGACACAGGCGTCGCCTCCCGCTTGCGCCCGGCAGCCGACAGCGGCCTGCCGCGCTTTTCATACCCCGGAATCGCATCGAACAGTTCCTGTGCGTAGGGATGTCGCGTCTGCTCGAAGAAATCACCGACCGGTGCCACATCGACGATTCTGCCATGGCGCATCAAAGCCACCTGATGGGCCACCTGGCGCACCACGGCCAGGTCATGCGTAATCAGCAAAATGGCCATGCCCAGTTCGCGCTGGATATCGGCCAGCAGCGACAGTATCTGGGCCTGGATGGTCACATCCAGCGCCGTAGTGGGCTCATCTGCAATCAGCAATGCAGGTTCGCCCGCCAGTGCCATGGCAATCATGATGCGCTGCTTCTGCCCGCCCGAAAACTGGAACGGATAATCGTCCAGCCGCCGGGCAGCATCGGGAATCCCGACCCGATCCAGCCAGCGTATGGCCTGATTGCGGGCCTGTTCAGCCCGCAATGGCGTGTGACGCATCACGACCTCCACGACCTGCCGCCCCACAGTCATGACAGGATTCAGACTGGTGGACGGCTCCTGGAAAATCATGCCGATATGGCCGCCCCGGACATTGCGCATATCCCGCTCGGCCAGCACCGTCAACTCCTCGCCGGCAAGCCGGATACTGCCCTGCGCCAGCTCGACCGTTTCGGGCAGCAAGCGCAGCAATGCCAGCGCCGTCAGGCTCTTGCCGCAGCCGGATTCGCCCACCAGCGCAAAGGTCTCGCCGCGTCGGATGCACAGGGCCAGCGCCTCGACGGCCGCCCGGCTGCTCTCTTCCGACTCGATACGGATAGCAAGGTCACTGACCTCGAGCACGACATCTGCTGCCTGTGTCGGAGGAGCCTGCGTCTCGGAGTGAGTCTCAGCCTGCAGTTCTGCAAAATGTGTATTGTGTGATGCACTCATGCGTTCCCCTCCCTGCCTGCCGCGCCGGGCACGGTGGGTGCAGTGCCGCCAGCCGGTGACGAAAGCCGACGCCGTACCCGATATCGACGTCCATGCGGATCAAAAGCCTCGCGCACGGCATCGGCGAACAGGTTGGCGGCCAGCACCAGTACCAGCATGAAGAAAAATGCTGTCGTCAGGTTCCACCAGACCATGGGATCGCGTGACATTTCCAGCCGCGCCATATCGATCATCGAACCAAAGGAATTCATACCGGGATCCACACCGATGCCCAGGTACGAAAGCACGGCCTCGTACAGCACCAGACCGGAAAACTCCAGCACCATGGTAATCAGCACGATATGCATCACGTTGGGCAGTAAATGGCGCAACATGATCCGCAGATGCGATACACCGAACGCCCTTGCCGCCTGGATATACTCCAGCTCTCGCAGCTTGAGCACTTCGGCCCGCAACAGGCGGCACAGCCCGGCCCAGCCCGTCAGCCCAAGGATCAGGCACAGCAGAAACAGACGCAGATCGGCACGGGCAGCCGAAGTCGGGAACATCTCGGGATGCGTATCGATATAGACCTGCATCATCAGCACGCAGGCCGCGATCAGCAAGACACCGGGAATCGAGGTCAGCGTCGTATAGATATACTGGATCAGGTCATCGACCCAGCCCTTGAAATAGCCGGCCGAAATACCGAATATCAATGCAGGCGGCAGCATGGCCAGCGTCGTCAGCGTCCCGATCACCAAGGCCGTGCGGATGCTCTTGAGTGCCTGCCAGAGCACATCGTTGCCCGTGCGATCGGTCCCGAATACGTGATAACCGCCTGCCAGGCTAGCCAGCATGCCCACCACCAGGCAGATCACCAGGAACGTCAGCCACATCGCACGCCAGGGTACAGCGCTACGCCCGCTCAGCAGCGACTGCCAGCCCTGTCGACGAGCCAACAGACTGCCCACGGCGGCACCTGCCAGCAAGGCCGCGACAACGCCTGCCAGTGCCCCTTTCAGCAACCGCCCGGTCACGTCGCCATGCCAGTCGGCCTCGGGATCATCCAGATGGACGCCGGCATAAATCAGCCGAGGAAAGTCGCGATAGGCCGTACCGTCGGCAGCCAGCATGGTTTCCTTGGTGAACAGGTGCGTAGCCAGCGGCACCGAATAGCTTTTCTCGGATTTGGCCAGCAGTGTCGTATCGAGCAGCGCATCCAGTACCGAACGGACCTGCGGCGCATAGGCTGGTGCTGCCGTGGCCGGTTGCCCCGGTGCCGGCGGCAGGCGTGGCCGGTAGTGCATGGAATCGAGCAGCGCCACCAGCACGAACAGCGCCAGCACAACGGCGGCGCACATGGCGGTGCGATCCTGCAGCACCTTGCGCCAGTTCTGGCGGCTACCGCTGTGGCGGGATGCCCGCCAGGCATAGAGCAGCGCCATCAGTACCAGCAGAAAAAAGGCCGCATCCGTCCAGAGGATCACGATCTTGGGCATGGCTCGGTATCCCTCCGTATCAGCTGAAACGCACGCGGGGATCGACCAGCGTGTACGAAATATCGGACAGGATCAGGCCGACGATATAGAGCATCGAACCGAGGAACACCATGGCCCGCACGATCGAAAAATCCTGCGCATTGATGGCGTCGATGGTATAGCTGCCCAGACCTGGAATGCCGAAGAAAGACTCGGAAATCAGGCTGCCCATGAACAGCAACGGAATGGCGGCCACCGTGCCCGTCAGGATCGGCAAGGCGGCGTTGCGCAGTACGTGACGCCACAGCACCCAGCTTTCGCTCAGGCCCTTGGCACGTGCCGTGCGCACATAATCCTTGCCCATTTCCTCGAGGAACAGCGTACGGTAGAACCGCGCCTCTGGCCCCAGCCTGGAGATAATCGCCACCAGTACCGGCAGGACCAAAAAGCGCAGCATACCCACGCCATCGGCAAAGCCCGAATACGGCACCAGCCGCAGCACCTTGGCAAACAGCCATTGCCCGGCAATGATATAGAACAGGCTGGAGATCGACAGCAGGATCACGCACAGCACCACCCCCCAGAAATCCAGCGCCGTGGACTTGAAATACACCAGCAGCATCGCGAACGCCACGCTGGCCAGCAGGCCCAGGAAAAAGCTGGGCAAGGCCAGCGCCAGGCTCGGGCCGATCCGCTCGCGAATCTCCAGTCCGATATCCCTGCCACTGTCGGACATGCCGAAATCGAGTGTCAGCAATGGCAGCGAGCGTTCGTAGAAAATCGTCTGCCGCAGGCTGTCCATGCCCGGTGCCTCGCTGTTGTAGAACAACGGTTTGTCATAGCCATGCTCGACTTTCCACTGCTCGATGGCCTCCTGGCTGACGCGCTGCCCGCCGATGGAAAGACGGGCCATGTCATCAGGTGTGTTGACCGCGAAAAACAGGATGAAAGTGAACAGGTTGACGCCCACCAGGATCAGGATGCCATACAACAAGCGGCGAAGAATGTAGATACTCATCGACGTTCTCCGTCTGCAGTCGCATGTGCCGTGGCCCGCTCACGTCGGCGGATGATGCGCCAGGCGGGCCAGACCAGCAACAGGACACCGGCCAGCAGCAGCCACAGCGGCCAGAATACGGGCGGGTTCCAGGCAGCAATGCGCTCGGTGCGCAAGGTCGGATCGACACGATAGTACTGCAGGGTATTGCGCACCATCTGTGTCGGCTTGGCATTGCTGACCCATTGCTGATAGGCACCCGCCGACTTGGGGAAATAGCCGAACATCCAGGGGGCATCGCGCTGTACCAGCGCACTCATGCGATGGATCAGCGCTTCCTTTTCAGGGCCATCATCCAGGAAGCGCAGTTGCTCGAACATGGCGTCATATTCGGGATTGCTGTAGTTGGCCGCGTTCTCGCCGCCGTTGCCGACCTTGGCATTGGGTCCATAGAGCAGGAACAGGAAATTCTCGGCATCGGGATAGTCGGCATGCCAGCCCCACAGAAACATCTGGGCCGCGCCACGCCGCATCTTGTCCTGGAAGCGACCGTAATCCGTGGCACGGATATCGAACTGGATACCGAGCAAGGCCATCCTGCGGCGCATCCAGTCGAATACCGGACTGGCACCGGTCATGCCGCCCATCGCATCGTAATGCAGCACCAGCGGTGTACCGGTCTCGGCATCACGCCCGCCCGGATAGCCGGCCTCGACCATCAACTGGCGAGCCGCCTCGATACTGCGCCGCTGCACACGGCCATCGACCTTGTCATAGACCACGGGGTCGCAGCCATCCTCGAACGGCTCAAATCCCAGCACGCCGGGCGGCACCGGACTGCATGCAACCATGCCCTGTCCATTTTCGAAGATCGCGATGTATTCTTCCCAGTCAAAGGCAATGCTGATGGCCTGCCGCAACTTGCGGTTGCGCAACTGGCGTTCGGGCGTATCGCCCTGCCCCACCACCGGGTCCAGCCAGTTGAATCCCATATACCAGATCGACGTCTCGACCGTGGTCGGCAACTGGATGGCGTGCTCGCGATAGCGCCGTGCCTTGTCGGCATCATCCTCTGCCGCCACCAGCATGGCAATGCCATACTCGCCACGCTCGGCCTGCGGGACATCGTAATAGCCCTGCATGAACTTGCCCATCAACGGAATGCCTTCCTTCTCGATGCTGAAGACCAGCCGGTCGATGAAAGGCGTGGGCTGTCCACAATCGCGCAGCAAGCCCGCCTCGGCATCCCCCGGCTCGCCTTCGCAGGGGTAAGGCTCGCCGCGATAGTTGGGATTGCGCACCATGACATGGCGCTGGTTCTGGCGCGACTCGGCCATCATGTAGGGGCCCGTGCCGACCGGCCAGGTATTGAGCGACAGATTGTGCTCGGCCATGCCCGGCTGCTGGTAGAAACGGTCGGCCTCCCACGCCATCGGCGCGAAGAAGCTCATGGCCAGCCAGTACTTGAACTGCGGATATTTGCCCTTGATGCGGATTCGCAGGGTATGCGCATCCAGCGCCTGAACGCCCTCGAACGCATACTGGCGCAAATCCAGCCAGGGCAGGTCACGCGTGCCGGGCGGCACATCCTTGCGCAGTGCCTGATCGGCCGCCTTGAGCTGCTCGCCATACTCGCGCATGCCGACAATGTAATCCGCCATGGTCGTAAACACCGGCGACACCGTGCGCGGGCTGGCCAGGCGGCGGATGGCATAGACATAGTCCTCTGCCGTCAGTTCACGCGTACCGGTCTCGGGAAAATCCGGAATCTGATACCGCCCGACCAGCCCGTCGGGTGGCAAGGGCCAGTAGGCGTACCCCCCATCTGCCGTGCGGGCAAAGGCCGGATGCGGCTGGAACAGGATGCCCGGCTTGATGTGGATATCGTAGACGCTTTCGACCACCGATTCGCCCGGCGCGTCGGCCGGCAATGGCTGCCCTTCTGCATCCAGGTATTGCGGCTCGACCAGCGCCTGTGCCGTACGCGGTATCAGTTCATAGGGCCGCTTGAGATAATGGTAGGCGAACGGGGCCTCGTAGATATTATAGGTATAGGGTGTTTCGTCGCCCGAATAAGAGCTGGCCGGATCCAGGTACTTGGGCGAGCGCGAGGCAAATGCCGTGTAGAAGGTATTTTCCGCCTCTGCGCCTTCCGCATAAGGGCTGTTGATGGCCTGCCGAGGCTGGCAGGCCGACAGCGCCAGCACTGCCATCAGTCCGGCACAGCAGCGCAGCAGGCCAAAACGACCTGAGCGCCTTGCGGCCGATCGCACCGTTCCGGTCTGAAGATAGGGTTGCTGGCACATAGGCCGACTCTCTCCTGAGCACATGCTGTGTCCTGTTTCAACGCGAACCGCAACGCTGCTGTTGCCAGCAGTCATAGCGCCACTGCCAGGGCGGCACGGGGTCAGCATCGGCCCACAGGCCGCGTCGCGCCTGTTGTGCCTGGCGCTCGACCGTGCGCAGGCTGTCATCGCGCAGGTGACGTCCCCGGCCCTGCATGTTAGCCCAGGCCCAGCCCGCTTCGACCATGCGGGCGTTGTAGGTCTGCCGACCCGCATTGTCCTCCAGCAGATCGCATACGTCGCGACCATATTGGTCAGTCTCGTAACACCTCAGGTCCAGCGTGCGTCCCTGCACCAGACTGCGCAGCGCATCCGCCGCCGCCCGGCCATGCGGCTGGCCCGGACGACCATCGCTGCCGGTCTCGGGCGCATCGATACTGGCCAGACGGACACGGTGTCGCGCCGTACCTGCACGCAATGTTACGGTATCGCCATCCGCGACATTCACGATTTCGCCATGCAGCATATAGGTATCCGCTGCCGGAATATGGCCTTCGCGCCGCGTGGTCTGGTTTTCTACGGCAGGCTGTCTTGCTGGCTCAGGCACATTTTGTGACTGCAGCGACCACCATGCCAGCACGGCCAGCGCGGCACTGATCAGCAACCGCCAGGTGCGGGGCGACCTCATTTCGCCTCCTGTCTGCGGCCTGCATCCAGCACCAGCAGCGTTATCACACCTGCCGTAATGCCCCAGAAGGCCGAACCGATACCGAACAGCGAAATCCCCGAAGCCGTCAGGATGAATGTCACCAGCGCCGCCTCGCGCTGGCGGGCATCCGTCATCGCGGTCGCCAGACCGCTGCCGATGGTATTGAGCAACGCCAGACCGGCCAGCGCCAGTACCAGTTCCTCAGGAAAGGCAGCCAGCAGGCTGCCCACCGTGCCGCCATACAGCCCCATCACCAGATAGAATCCCCCTGCCGCAACCGCCGCCACATAGCGACGCGCCGGCGACGCATGCGCGTCCGGCCCCATGCACAGCGCCGCCGTGATGGCAGCCAGCACAATGGCAAAGCCCCCGAACGGTGCCAGTACCAGTGTGGTCAATGCCGTCCAGGTCACCAGTTGCGACACCGGCGCAGGGTAGCCCGACGCCCGGATGGTGACGATGCCCGGTACATATTGCGACGCCATGTTGACGATGAACAGCGGCACGGCCAGGCCGATCAGGTTGCCCAGGCTGAATTCCGGTACCGTCAGCACGGGTGTGGTCAGCGCGAATGTCACGCCTTCGAAATGCAACAATCCCTGTGCCCCCGCCATGCCCATGCCCAATGCCAACACACCCGGCACGGCATAGCGTGGCCACCAGCGCCGTCCTGCCAGATAGATCGCGAACATCGACAGCACCAGCACGAACTGGCTTTCCAGAGCCAGGAAACCCTTGATGCTGAACCGCAGCAGGATGCCCGCCAGCATGGCCGCCGCCAGGGCCGACGAAATACGCGCCAGCAAGCGTTCGAACCAGCCCGTGATACCGACCAGCAATGTCAGCACGGCCGTCATGATGAACACACCGGTGGCTTCCGGCATCGTCAGGCCAGCCGCGCTGGTCGCCAGCAAGGCAGCCCCGGGCGTGGACCAGGCCGTGACCACCGGCTGGCGATAGCGCAACGACAGGCCAATGCAGGTCAGCGCCGAACCGATGCCCAGCGCCCACATCCACGATGCCACTTCGGCCGGCCCCGCACCACTGGCACGGGCCGCCTGGAATACCACCACCACGGAGCTGGTGTAGCCCACCAGCACCGTCACGAAGCCGGCCACCAGGGCCGATCCCGAAAAATCCTTGAGCAGTCGCATTTGTTTTTATGTATCAGGCTGGGCAGATGCCGTCATCCGCCGACCGGACGATTGTACGGGCAAGGCAGGTTGATTTTCCATGCTGGCACAGGCGCGTTTACCCTGAAAACCGTGCTGGGCAGATCGTAAAATCACTGATTGGCGAGATATCCAGCCTCCTCTGCTCCATGCCCTAAACAAGACACTGTCACTCAAGATGAAAACAGACTGTATCTTCTGCCAGATTGCCAACCGGCAGGCACCCTCGCATATCCTGTGGGAAGATGACACTCACATGGCCATTCTCTCGATCTATCCCAACACACCGGGATTTTCGGTGGTTCTCTCCAAGAGGCACCGCCCAAGCTATATCTTCGAACTCGAGGATCAGGAAATAGCCGACCTCATGAAAGCCGCCCGCCATGTCGCCAAGATGCTGGATGCCGCATTTGATGACGTGGGTAGAACCGGCTGCATGATGGAAGGCTTTGGGGTCGATCATGCCCATGTGAAGCTGTTCCCCATGCATGGCACCAAAGGAAGCTGGCGGCAAAGGAACTCCGACATGAAAAAGTATTTCGAACAATACGAAGGCTACATCTCATCACATGATTGTGCTCGTGCCGACGACGCCGAACTAGCGAAGCTGGCGCAGCATATCCGCAAACATGACACGCTCATACGTTCCGGGCACACAGAGCATCCCTGACCAATCATGCGTACGATTACAGAATCCCAGTTCAATCAACTGACTCTGGCTGATAACGCTGTCACAACAATGCAGATATCACCTGACGGGATGAAAATAACCATCGCCGTGGATGGAGGAGCCTTCTCCACGCAGGATGGGAAACATCAACACTTCAACGTATTCTTGCTGCAGGCAACATCAAAAAGCCAAATAGAATCCAGAATCTACGATCACATCAACAAGCAATGGCTGCGCAATGAGACACATGACACCCTTGAAACCATATGCGAAATCACATCCGACAATGACATCATCCTGAGCGGCTTTGGTCGGGATACCGGCATGTGGCTGACATTTATTGTTCCGAAGCCTATCACTGTGACTGCAACCCTGGAGGGATTGGCCCTCCCCCAGCAGGGACTCTACAACCCTTCCGCGCATTAATTAACAAGCAGACCCCATTCATTTCAATTCAAAAAAATATTCAATAAATGAATTGAAATCAGCCCACTGCGGATAGAAATCTCCATTCAAAAATCCAACCAACCTCTCCCCAACCTCCAACTCAACGACCTCCCCGGTTTTTCTATTATAAAAATAACCACCACCACCGTCAAAACCATCCAGCGGAATATACTCAACAGGCAACCCCAGACCCTCATGCGTCGACTTAATATTCAATTGATAATCCGTATTCAAAACAAACCAACACAGCTGATAAATACTCCCCCTTCCACTGAAATTCGTTCCACTCTCTGCATGCAAGTAAAAACAAGCCATATCTGATTCAAGATCCACACCCAACGACAACAAAGCACTTTCGTATGCTTCCGTCGAATCATCAAACCACCATCCATTTTCCTGCAGGTAGGATTTCACTTTAACTGACACCATAACACCACCCTCATATTTTCTGGAAAACTGCACATTCGGCAAAAATTACCTAAAAACACGCAATTATTTTTTCATAATACAGAAAACACAACCAAGCGACAGAGAGACTTCGCCCCCCCAAAAGCTTTGCTCGACTCATTTCAGCCCGAAATCCCCGCTGTTAAAATAATCCGTTTCCTATACACTACACATTTACCTACAGACGGGCTTACGCCCCTATCTCTGTCCATGACCACCCTCATCCTGGCATCCAGTTCTCCCTATCGTCGTGAACTGCTTGAGCGCCTGCGCGTGCCCTTTACCGTCGTGTCCCCGGATGTCGATGAAACCCCCACGCCTGGCGAAGCGCCTGCCGAGCTGGCACTGCGTCTGGCTGTCGCCAAGGCGCAGGCCGTAGCGGCCCGCCACCCTGGCGCGCTGGTCATCGGTTCGGACCAGGTTGCCACGCTGGGCACAGCCCCCATCGGCAAGCCCGGAGGCCATGCGCAGGCCGTTGCCCAGTTGCGCCGCCTGTCCGGCCAGACTGTCGTATTTCACAGCGCTTTGGCGCTCACCGATGGCAGCCGCACCGAATCGGCCGACATTCTGACAACCTGCCGCTTCCGCACGCTCGACGATGCGAGCATCGAGCACTATCTGAGCATCGACCGCCCCTATGACACGGCTGGCAGCGCCAAAGCCGAAAGCCTCGGCATCAGCCTGATGGAAGCCATGGACAGCAGCGATCCGACTGCGATCATCGGCCTGCCGCTGATCGAACTGTCACGCATGCTGCGCAGCTTCGGGCTGGATCCGCTCAAGCCTGGCCAGCCAACTCCCCTGTCTGGCTCATCGATCGCCTCCTCCGAACAAGAGAGCGTCCCCGCATGAGTACGGTCAGCAACAGCACGACAAACACCGCCCGCCAGCAGGGACATCTGCACCTCATCCCCGTTTCCCTGGGCGAGGGCGTCCCGTCATCGCTGTGGTTGCCAGAAGATGTGCGTACCCTGGCCGCGCGGCTCGACTGCTACATCGCGGAAAACGCCAAGACGGCACGCGCCTTCCTCAAAGCCATCGGCACCGATACGCCCCTGCAGGAAATCACCATCCATGTGCTGGACCGCAAGGCCAGCGAAGCAGACATGCACCGCTGGCTGCAGCGCGCGCGTGATGGCGGCGAGATTGGCCTGGTGTCCGAGGCCGGTTGCCCGGCCGTGGCCGATCCCGGGGCGCACGTGGTGCGCATCGCCCACACGCTCGGCATACGCGTCTGCCCCTGGACCGGACCGTCGTCCATTCTGCTGGCGCTGATGGCCAGCGGCCTGGATGGACAGCGGTTCGCTTTCCACGGCTATGCACCGGTGGCACCCACCGAACGCGCAGCCCAGCTCAGGCAATGGGAGCAGGCATCAGCCCGCCAGCAACAGACGCAGATCATGATCGAAACGCCCTACCGCAATACGGCCTTCTTCAAGACGCTGCTCGACACACTCAAAGGCAGCACCCGACTGTGTGTGGCGCGCTCGGTCACCACGCCCGATGAATCCATCCAGACGCGCACCATCAGCGACTGGAAACAGTCGCCAGCCCCCGATCTGGACAAGCAGCCCACACTGTTCCTCTTTCTGGCCTGATATCGAACCTGCCGGCAACAGCATGAGCTACATCGATTCCTTTGATCATGAATACATTGGTCAACTGGGCTACCTGCCCATTTATCGGCCACTGGAAGTCATTCATGGAGAGGGCTGGGGCGGTTATGACTTCAGCGCCACGCCTGACAATCTTGTGCTGGGCGGTGGCAGCGGCGAACACCCTGCCCTTGTTCTGCACCGGCTCGAAGCACTGGCCGTACGCTTCCTGTACGATCAGATCACAGAGGATGAAGCACAGACACTTGAACAGGCAGACAGAGCATATCTGGACGATCTTTATTTTTCAGACCGTACTCTGGAGTTTTGCCAGTGGAATGTCCGGCACTATGCCGATCTGCAGAAAATGGCAGAAAGCAGCAGTTTCCTCAACCCGCTTTCCCAGGATCAGTCTGTCGAGCAATGGCTCGCACAGTCCATGGGCGAACTGATCCATTACGCCTTGCCCGACCTGAATCCGGACCACCAGAAGCAAGCCAGGGTCCTGGCACGCTTCGACATCCGGCCGACCATGCGCAATGTGGCGATTGTGCCACCAGGCTATCCCAGTTGCGGCGGGCGAACCGTCGAAAACGGCCGGATGAAATGGGGCAGACACCGCTGGTAGCGGTACCAGACATCTTGGCATCCCATCGCCATGCATCCGCCGTGGCAGCAGAGTCCATTTATCTCTATTTTTCACACGTTGTTGTCAAAATGTGACCATGACGCTTCGGGTCTGCGCATACACTCCGATCCGCAACGCCTTGCCCAGGCGACGTGCACTGAATACGCATAGAAAGCACACCACACTCATCAGGAATTACGCCGTCATGCCCTCGCAGCCAACGTGGACCCTCAAGAACAAACTCAGTGCGCTGATCATATTTTTCATTGCCACGCTGGTGCTCATCGGCATTCTGGCCATGCAACAACTGTGGCATGTCAGTGCCCAGCAGCGCGTCATGTACACCGACACCGTCACACCCGTGCGCGTCCTGATGGATGCCGCCCGCCAGGGCGCAACCCATTTCCGCCGCATGTATGTCTACATCTGGCAAACGGATCCCCAGGCACGCGCATCCGAACTCAAACTCAACGCCGAGTCAGAAAAAACCATCTTTGAAGCCCGGGACATCCTGCTGGCCAATAAAGACGATGCCCAGCTGCGTGATCTGGGCACCAAACTGGCCGACACCTGGACACAGTACCAGCAAGCCGTCTCTGTCGTTCAAAAAATGGCTGACCAGGCAGATCCGACCGCGATGGAAGTCTTGCATAAAGACTCGGCCCGCCTGCATGTTGCCGTACGAACCATCCTGATGGATGCCGCCAAACGGCAGGAAGAACTGGCTCGCCAGAATATTGAACAATCCGCGCAGGCTGTGGAACGCACCTTCTGGCTGCTGACTTCGCTCATCATTCTGTGCGCAGGCGTCAGTTGCGCCCTGGGCTTCTGGCTGGTGCGCACCATTACGCGCCAGTTGGGTGGTGAGCCGACCTATGCTGCCGAAATTGCCCAGGAAGTAGCCAAGGGCAACCTGGCCGTCCGGGTACAGTTGCAATCCACGGACACCAACAGTGTTCTGGCCAACATGGAAGCCATGCGTGCCAGGCTGGCCGAACTGGTTCGTCAGGTACGCCATGCCAGCGAATCGATTGCCACCGGCTCGTCGCAAATCGCCAGTGGCAATGCCGATCTGAGCCAGCGTACCGAAGAACAGGCGTCCAGCCTGGAGCAGACGGCGGCCTCGATGGAAGAAATGAATGCCACCGTACGGCAGAACCTGGATGCCGTACAGTCAGCCTCGACGCTGGCGCGCTCTGTCCACGAAACGGCAGCGCAAGGCGGCACGGTCATGGAAAATGTCGTCAGCACCATGGAGTCGATCAAGACCAGTTCCCGCAAAGTGGAAGACATCGTGGGCGTCATTGACTCCATCGCCTTCCAGACCAACATCCTGGCATTGAATGCAGCGGTAGAAGCGGCACGCGCCGGCGAGCAGGGACGCGGCTTTGCCGTGGTCGCCAGCGAAGTGCGGGGCCTGGCCCAGCGCAGCGCACAGGCAGCCAAGGAAATCAAGCACCTGATCGGCACCAGCGTCGACGAAGTCAGCAAAGGATCAGCGCTTGTCAGCGCAGCCGGCACCACGATGGCCGAGATGGTGGATGGTGTGCGCAAGGTGGCAGAACTGATCGGCGAAATCGGCACGGCGGCCCAGGAACAGGTACAAGGCATCTCCCAGGTCGGCGATGCCGTCAACCAGTTGGATCAGGTCACTCAGCAAAACGCCGCACTGGTGGAGGAATCCGCTGCCGCAGCGGCGAGTCTGAACGATCAGGCTGGCACACTGGTGCAATTGGTCAGTGTGTTCAACCTTGGCGATACGGCCGGACACGCACAGCCGTCTTTGTCATACAGGCCGGCCATACGTCAGCTCTCGCACTGATTTCAGGAAAACCAATAATCATGCATCCGCCGCAGAAATGCGGCGTCTATCGGATAGCCCGAGGCAGATCCGATCACGGAATCGATTCCGCATTCCGGGCAAAAGGCACAGGTATCGCCATCGGTCCATTCCACGATCGCCGATGGCGCAAATACCTTGCAGCAATGGAAACAGCCACAGGACTGGCTGTTGAGCAGTTCTTCCCTATGCCGTGAAGAGTGCTTGTGCGCAGCGCGGAGCGCCGGATCGACTTCTTTCATTCGGTTTTCCTTTTTCATTCAGCTTTCCGCATTCCAGGTGAAGCAATCATCATCACACTTGTAATAGCGCCGGACATGGTCGAATACCTGCTGCAACTGAGCAAAGACTTCGCCAAACTGCTGCCGGAACATACCGCTGTTGCGCCAGATCAGCCGCACCGGCATTTCTTCAGGTGCCAGCGGCACCAGGAAGTCGTACAGCGCATCGGGATTGCGGCCAAAATAGGGACCAAAATCGAACACCCTGGCCAGATGGTCGTATACATCTGCCGGCGTCCTGTGGATCGCGCCATCAAGAATGACGGTTTTCATGCAGCCTCGGGCGCAGCCAGCCGCGCAATTCGACCACGTCATTGACCAGGCCGACATGTGCTGCACGGTTCAACTCCTCCGGCGGATGTGCGCCATAGGTCACACCCAGCCCGTGCACGCCGGCATTGGCGGCCATGTTCAGATCGTGGGTCGTGTCCCCGATCATCAGAACCTGTTCGGGCGGCACCATCAACTCGTCCATCAGCTCGAACAACATGGCCGGGTTCGGCTTGCTGTGCGTCTCATCGGCACAGCGGGTTGCGGCAAAGTGGCCTTCCAGCCCGGTAGCCGCCAGGGCGCGGCTCAGGCCGAGACGGCTCTTGCCGGTCGCCACTGCAGTCTGCACGCCGGCACCGCTCAGGGTACCCAGCAGGCCATGCACCCCCTCGAACAGTTTGAGTTCATGGTCACGCAGCAGATAATGCACCCGATAGCGCTCGATGAAGCGCGGCAGCATGTCCTGCGACAGCTCCGGCACCACGCGCTGCAAGGCCTGGTCAAGTGACAGGCCGATCACCCAGCTGGCGATGGCGTCGGAGGGAACAGGCAGATCCAGGTCGGCACAGGCCTTCTGGATTGAAGAGACGATGCTGTGGGTGGAATCCATCAGCGTGCCGTCCCAGTCGAAAATGATCAGCGAGTAACGGCGGCCATCATCCGCCAGCGTATGGGTCATGCAATCTCTCCCTGTTGCTGTGCCAGCCGTGCCAGCAGTTCGGTGCAGGCCGACGGCAGTGGTGCTTCCAGCGTCAGCGGCTCGCCACTGACGGGATGCGGTATCTCGAGCAGACGCGCATGCAGGAACATCCTGCCGAAACCCTGCGCTGCAAACAGCGCGCGCGTCTCGTCACGCCCATACTTGTCATCCCCCACCAACGGAAAACCGCTGCTGGCCAGGTGCACCCGTATCTGGTGAGTGCGGCCGGTCCGCAGTTCGGCATCAACCAGACTGTACTCGCCGAAGCGCTGCACTTTTGTGACGATCGTATGCGCCTGTACGCCGTCTTCGTCGACCTTGACCCGCCGCTCGCCGCTGCGGGTCGTCCATTTGAGCAGCGGCAGGCGGATATGCTGCCGGTCATTGCGCCAATCGCCCTCGACCAGCGCATAGTAATGCTTGCGGCCTCGCCCTTCGCGCATCATGGCGTGCAGCGCCAGCAGCGCGGCACGGCGCTTGCCGAGGATCAGCAGCCCTGAGGTATCGCGGTCGAGCCGGTGCGCCAACTCCAGGAATTTCTGCTGGGGCCGCGCCGCACGCAGTTGCTCGATCACGCCGAACGACACACCGCTGCCGCCATGCACCGCCACGCCGGCTGGCTTGTCGATCACCAGCATGTGCTCGTCCTCGTAGACCACCGGGAACTCGGCCCCCGGCACCCATTCGTCCGGGTCGCGGTCGGCCATGCGCATCGGGGGGATCCGCACCGTCTGCCCTTCGGCCAAACGACTCTCGGCCTGACAGCGACGCCCATCGATACGCACCTGACCACTGCGGATCGCCTTGTATATATGGCTTTTGGGAACGCCCTTGCACAGCCGCACCAGAAAATTGTCGAGGCGCTGGCCCTCGTGGCCGGCATCGATTTCCACCATCCGGACCGTGCTCGCGTGATTATCTTTGCGCATGAAGAAAAGAAGCTATAATCGGGACAGCCTTAAAGGGCTGAGTGAACCCGCTCGACGTAGAGACAAAGCACCTCCGCTCGCGGCATATACAACGCCGCCTCCGCAGACTGCACTATTTCCGTCAAGCGTGCTGGCCGCTATTGTACCCTCAAGGGTTCCGCCTGCTCCTCAACCCCTGGGCCATCCGGTACTCAGTGCAATCCTGGACTGCCGAAGCGTGTCACCCCGTTTGGCGACCGCATCGCCCGTTTTGTATCACTGTGATCGGTTTGGAATTTCGAGGAAACATTACTTGACCTGCAACAGACGCACCTCGCTACCCTTTGCGTCTGTCGGCCACAGAAAACATTCTTGTTGAGACATAGACAATGAACCACCTGCTGACCGCCCCACGCCCTCCGGGGAAGGACGTGCCTGCTCGCTGAGTCGCAGGCCCATCCGGCCTGGTTTCCACGTTCTTTCAGCCGTACCGAATGGTCCGAGGCATGCATGGCGCCAAATCCAGGCGCATGTTGACCACGGAGAAACCCATTCATGAAACGCATGCTGTTTAATGCAACGCACCAGGAAGAACTGCGCGTTGCCATTGTCGACGGTCAAAAGCTGGTAGACCTCGACATCGAAACTGCCGGCCGCGAACAGCGCAAAGGCAACATCTACAAAGGTTCCATCACCCGGATCGAACCAGGTCTTGAGGCCTGCTTCGTCAATTACGGCGAAGACCGCCACGGTTTCCTGCCCTTCAAGGAAGTCGCCCGCGCCTATTTCAAGGAAGGCGTGGATGTACGCACCGCCCGCATCCAGGACGCCCTGTACGAGGGCCAGGAACTGATCGTTCAGGTCGAAAAGGAAGAGCGCGGCAACAAGGGCGCGGCCCTGACCACCTTCATCTCACTGGCGGGCCGCTATCTGGTCCTGATGCCCAACAACCCCCGTGGCGGTGGTGTATCGCGCCGTGTCGAGGGCGAGGAGCGCCAGGAACTGCGCGAGGCCATGGACCAGCTCAAAGTGCCGCAGGGCATGAGCATCATTGCCCGCACCGCAGGCATCGGCCGCAATGCCGAAGAGCTTCAGTGGGACCTGTCCTACCTGCAGCAACTCTGGGAAGCCATCGACGGTGCCGCCCGCGACAATCCTGCACCGGTACTGATCTACCTTGAGTCAAGCCTGGTCATTCGCGCCATCCGTGATTACTTCTCGCCCGAGATCGGCGAAATCCTGATCGATACGGATGATATCGCCGACCAGGCGACTGCCTTCATGAGCGTCGTGATGCCGGACAACGTCCAGCGCGTCAAACGCTACCGCGAAGACATCCCCCTCTTCTCGCGCTTCCAGATCGAACACCAGATCGAAACTGCCTATTCGCGCACGGTACAGCTGCCGTCGGGCGGCGCCATCGTGATCGATCATACCGAGGCATTGGTTTCCATCGACGTCAACTCGGCCCGCTCCACGCGCGGTGCCGACATCGAAGACACAGCCCTGCGCACCAACCTTGAAGCGTCCGACGAAGTCGCCCGCCAGTTGCGCCTGCGCGATCTGGGCGGTCTGATCGTGATCGACTTCATCGACATGGAAGACAGCAAGAACCAGCGCGCCGTCGAACAGCGCCTGCGTGAAGCGCTGCACCTTGATCGTGCTCGCGTACAGATCGGCAAGATCTCGCGCTTCGGCCTGATGGAGTTGTCACGCCAGCGGCTGCGCCCGGCCCTCAACGAGGGCTCGCACATCTCCTGCCCGCGCTGCAACGGCACCGGCGTGATCCGCGATACCGAATCCTCGGCACTGCACATCCTGCGTCTGCTGCAGGAAGAGGCCATGAAGGAAAACACTGCGGCCGTACATGCCCAGGTGCCGGTCGACGTGGCCGCCTTCCTGCTCAACGAAAAGCGTGCCGACATCGCCAAGGTCGAAACCCGCCTCAAGGTCAACCTGCTGCTGATCCCCAATCGCCATCTCGAAACGCCGCACCATCACATCGAACGGTTGCGCCACGACGATCCGCGCCTGGAAGATCCCAAGTCCAGCTTCCAGCTGGTACAGGCCCCGGAAGAAAACGAGCCGGGCTGGACCGCTGCCGCCAAAGAAGCACAAAATCGTCCCGAAGCGCTGGTCAAGGGCATCACGCCGGCCCAGCCCGCCCCGGTTTCCTCTCCCTCTACGGCCAGGAAACCTGCCGCCGGCGAACGCCAGGCCGCAGCGGCCGCCACATCCGGTGGCGGATTGATCGGTTTCATCAAGCGCCTGTTCGGCCTGGGTGTTTCCGAAGATGCCGCACCAGCCAAGAGCAACGCTGCTGCCGGTGAAAACGGCAATCGCGAGCGCCAGCAAGGTCGCAAGCGTGGCGACCAGTCACGTCAGCGTGATCGCCAGGGCGGTGGCGAAGGTCGCAACAGGCAACAGCGCGGCGAACGCCGCAATGGTGACGAAGCCCGTACAGAAGAAGGCGCACGCAACACGCGTGGTGGCCGTCGCAACGAAGGCGAACGCAAACAGGCTGCCCCCCAGGCAGCAGACAATGCCCGATCTGTCGAAGCAGCCTCGTTGTCCGTCGCTGCAGCAGAAGACACGGCGCAACAGGAGCAACGTGCCGGTCGTGGTCGTCGCCGCAACAACCGCAGCCGTACCGGTCGCGACGACCAGAATGGCACCGAGACCGAAGTGACCGACCTGGAAAGCGGCGCAGCCGTCGCACCTGCTGCGGATCAAACTCAGCTCAACAGCCCGGCTGTCGATACCGCCAACAGCCAGGATGAGGACGAGAATACCGATCTGACCGTCCAGGGCGAAGAAGCCGAAGGAACTGCCGATACCGAGCGCAAGCGCCGCCGCCGTCGCGGTCGCCGCAGCCGTCGAGGCACGGATGAAAACGGCAGCGAAAACCTGCAAGGCGAAGAGGCTGGAGAAAACGCCGATGCGGCCGACCAAGTCGTCGCGACAGACGCCACTATCAGCGCACCTGTAACGCTTGCGACCGTCGAAACCCAGGCTGCAGAAACGCCGATGCCCGCCATCGTGGCAGCACCTCAGGTTGAAGAGCAATCGACGATCGTCACCGAAGTGGCTGCCGAGCCTGCCGAACAACCTGCCGTGCAGGCACCGGTCGAGCAAGTGCCTGCAGCACCCGCAGCGGCATCTGAACCGGTTGTCACCGAAGCAGAGCAAGCTGCAGAAGTGGTTGTCGTACAGGCAGAGGTGCCTGCCCCCGCAGTCGACAGTGCTGCCCCGGCAGCGGCAGAAGCCGCCGCGCCGGTCGCACCGGCCGTCACGGTCGAGGAAACTGCACCGGCACAGCCCGTGTCGGCCGACCCGATCGTGGTACCCGCACCGGTTCGGCACGCTGCCGGCGAAAGCCTGACCACCGTTGTCCAGGCTGCCGGCCTGCAATGGGTCGAGACTCAGCCCGAACGCCTGTCGGCCGTACAGGCCCAGATCGCCAGCCAGCCCGCCAAGGCCCGCCTGGGTCGCATCATTCCGGCCTCCCCCAAGGTCGATGCGGCACCGCTGGTTCAGGTTGAAACCCAACGCTGAAACGCACCAGACCTGATGGTCTGAAAAAAACCGCCCCGATAAGAATTTATCGGGGCGGTTTTTTATTACGCCATGACGTCAGTGCCGGACTTGGGTAGACTACAGCACTTTTTCAATCATATTCGCCAGGTACGGCAACACCCTTGACCCATCTCGATAGACCCGACTCCACCCTTGATATCACTGATGCCTATTCGTTAGAAGTCAACGCGAAGGACATTCCTGCGCTGACCGCAGCCGCATCCCGAATATTGCCCACATCCACAATTTCCATTCCCTACCTGCCTGGCCAGGACAACAAGGTACGACTGGCCGCAGCGCAGGCCGTGCATCAACTCGGCTTTGAAGCCATGCCACACCTTGCGGCACGCCGCATTGCCTCGCTCACAGAACTTGAATTATTCATCATGCGCGCAACCGCCGAAGCGGGCGTCAAGCGTTGTCTGGTGATTGCTGGAGACCCACCCAACCCGATGGGGCCGTTTCCAGACAGCTTATCGCTGATCGAAACAGGCGTCTTCGAGCGTTCTGGCATTGAAGTCATAGGCGTGGGAGGGCATCCAGAAGACCATCCGGCCATGAGCCCGTCCGCTCGCTGGGATGTGCTTGACCGCAAATGCCGCAGCATTGTCATGCACGGCATGACGCCTTTGATCATCACGCAGTTTGCATTCGATGCCGACATCGTGCTGACTTGGCTGAAAGCATTGCGCGAGCGTGGCCTCGATCATCCCGTGCGGATCGGCGTACCTGGCCCGGCAGGCATCGCGGTGCTGATGCGTTATGCCGCACTGTGCGGCGTCAGCGCGTGCGCATCGATGTGGTCCAAGTATGGTATTTCAATGGGCAAGCTGCTCGGAACGGCGGGCCCTGATCTTTTTGTGGATCGCCTGACCGCCGGCCTGACAGAAGCACATGGAAAGGTGAACCTGCATTTCTTTCCATTCGGAGGCATCTCGCAGTCTGCAAGATGGATAGAGCAGTACCGCTCTCGCAAACACGAAGCGGCACGCTGACACCGGAACACGGCAAAAAAGGCGGACGGCATACAGCAGACCGCCAGGCCACTGCCTCAGACCGAGGCAGCAGCTTACTGGGAAACGACCCCTTCGGGCTGGCGCATCAGCAACGCCAACAGGCGTGCCAGTTCATCGCGCAGCTTGCGCCGGTCCACGATCATGTCGATCGCCCCCTTGTCGAGCAAAAACTCGGCGCGCTGGAAGCCTTCGGGCAGTTTTTCACGCACGGTCTGCTCGATCACGCGTGGGCCGGCAAAGCCGATCAGCGCCTTGGGTTCGGCCACGACCACATCACCCATGAAGGCAAAGCTGGCAGACACGCCGCCCATGGTCGGATCCGTCAACACGCTAATGAAAGGCAGTCCTTTTTCGGCGAGACGCATCAGCATTGCATTGGTTTTGGCCATCTGCATCAGGGATTGCAAACTTTCCTGCATGCGTGCACCGCCCGAAGCCGCCACGCAGATAAATGGCATGCGACCATCAATGGCCGCCTGTACGCCACGCGCAAAACGCTCGCCAACGACCGATCCCATCGAGCCGCCCATGAATTCGAACTCGAAGCAGGCCAACACGACCGGCTGTGTGACAATCGCACCCTGCACCACCACCAGCGCATCGGTTTCACCCGTCTGCTTCATGGCTTCCTGCAGACGCTCGGGATACTTGCGGCTGTCCTTGAACTTGAGGCTGTCGACTGCGCGGGTATTCTGGCCGATCTCGGTACGCCCTTCACGATCCAGCAAGGTATCGATACGGGCACGGGAGCCGATGCGCATGTGATGATCGCATTTCGGGCAGACACGCATGTTTGCCGAAAGATCCTCGTTGTACAGCACGGCCTCGCATGACGGACACTTGACCCACAGGCCTTCGGGCACTCGCTTGCCGGCCCCTTCGTTCTTGTGAATGCGCGGAGGCAAAATCTTGTCTAGCCAACTCATGTTGCGATTCCTGTTGTCAATCTGTTCAGAGCGCGTCGCGCACGGTCTTGAGCCATGCACCTGCGGCCTCGGCAGCCTTTTCGGCCACAGCCGATGGCGCGGCATCCGCCACGGCCTGCTCGATGGTTTCGATCAGCTTGCTGCCGATCACCACGGCATCGGCCACATCGCCGATGCGGGCAGCACTGGCAGCATCGCGGATGCCAAAACCGACCCCGACGGGGATCGTGACATGCTCGCGGATAGCAGCCAGCCGGCGTTCGACGTCGTCGATATCCAGATGGCCTGCGCCAGTAACGCCCTTGAGCGACACATAGTACACATAGCCACGTGCCAGGGCAGCTACCTGGCGAATACGCTGTTCGGCAGAAGTGGGGGCCAGCAGAAAAATCGGTGCAATGCCATGCAGGGCCAGTGCGGCAGTGTAATCAGCACTTTCCTCGGGCGTGTAGTCTACCGTCAGCACACCATCGACACCCGCTTCTGCGGCACGGGCAGCAAACTGCCCCAATCCCATGCGCTCGATCGGATTGGCGTAGCCCATCAGCACCACGGGCGTATTCTGGTCATCGCGGCGAAACGCAGCGACCAGCTCCAGCACCCTGGACAGGTTCATGCCACGATCCAGCGCCCGCTGCGTGGCACGCTGCACGACCGGGCCATCTGCCGAAGGATCGGAGAACGGAACGCCCAGTTCAAGTATGTCAGCCCCATTGGCCACCAGCGCATGCATCAGCGGCACGGTCGCTTCATCGGACGGATCGCCCGCGGCGATGTACGGCACCAGTGCCGCCCGGCGTCGCTCGGCGGCGCGCAGTGCAGCAAAGGTACGATCAATACGATTGTCAGGCTGTGCGCTCATGCCCGCACTCCTTGTCGATACGGAAAATGGTTCATGCTTTTCCTAGAAAACGATACCGCCGCGCTCGGCCACGGTATGGATATCCTTGTCGCCGCGCCCGGACAGATTGACCAGGATGATCTGGTCAGGCGACATGCTGGCTGCCATGCGGCGGGCACACGCAAGGGCATGTGAAGATTCAAGCGCCGGAATGATACCTTCCAGGCGGCAGCAGTCATGGAATGCCGCCAGTGCCTCTGCATCGGTCACGGTCTGGTATTCGGCGCGGCCAATGTCCTTGAGCCAGGCATGCTCCGGCCCCACGCCCGGATAATCCAGGCCGGCCGAGACCGAATGGGTTTCCTGGATCTGGCCATGCGCATCCTGCAGCAGATAGGTGCGATTGCCATGCAGTACGCCCGGCGTACCCAGCGTGAGCGAGGCTGCATGACGCCCGGTCTCGAGCCCGTCACCAGCCGCTTCGACACCGACCAGACGAACAGCATCGTGCGTCAGATAAGGATAGAAAATACCCATCGCATTGGAACCGCCACCCACGGCAGCGACCACGACATCGGGCTGGCGACCAGCTGCCTCGGGCATCTGCACCAACGCCTCGCAGCCGATCACCATCTGGAAATCGCGCACCATGGCCGGATAGGGATGCGGCCCCGCGACCGTGCCGATGATGTAGTAGGTATCCTCGACATTCGTGACCCAGTGGCGCATGGCCTCGTTCATCGCATCCTTGAGGGTGCGCGAACCCGAGTCGACCTCGCAGACCTCGGCACCCAGCAGCTTCATGCGATATACGTTGGCTGCCTGTCGGCGAACATCCTCGCTACCCATGAATACCTTGCACTCCATGCCGAAACGAGCCGCCACGGTGGCCGTGGCCACGCCATGCTGGCCTGCGCCGGTTTCGGCGATGACCTTGCGCTTGCCCATGCGGCGGGCGAGCAAGGCCTGGCCAATACAGTTGTTGACCTTGTGCGCGCCTGTATGATTGAGATCCTCGCGCTTGAACCAGATCTGCGCGCCACCGATCTGCTCCGACCAATGGCGAGCATGATAGACCGGCGAAGGCCGGCCAACGAAATGACGCAGTTCGTATTCGAACTCGGCCACAAAATCGGGATCATCGCGATAGCGGGCGTAGGCATCGCGCAATTCATCCAGTGCATGCACCAGGGTCTCGCCGACGAATACGCCGCCGTATGGCCCAAAGTGCCCGCTGGCATCAGGTTGGTCGTAAGCTGTCATGAGGCTACCTAAAGGAATCGGACATTTTAGCAGTCTGGCCGTTGGCGCGCGATGCCCAGCACCCGTTCCCCCAAAGGGGATTCATCAAAGCAGGATATCGAAGGCCGGCCAGGCCTGAACGTTGACAGCGCATGCGTTCAGGCTCGCACGGCCTCCACCACGTCATGCACCTCGGTCAGCGCAGCCAGTACCTGAGACAGTTGGCTGCCATCGCGTACCTCAACCGTGAACACCATGTGTGCCAGCGAACGCCTGCTCTGGGTATTGACCCCCACGACATTGAGCCGCTGCCTGGCAAACACTTCGGAGAGGTCCCGCAGCAGGCCGGAACGATCCTGCGCCCGCACACTGATGTCGACCGGATACAGTGCATCCTTGCCCTGCCCCCAGGCCACCTCGATGACCCGCTCTGGATGACGCTCGGCGAGTACCGCAAAACTGTGACAGTCCGCACGGTGTATGGACACCCCGCGGCCTCGCGTGACAAAGCCATTGATGGCATCGGGCGGTGCCGGTCGGCAGCAGCGTGCCAATTGCGTCATCAGCGCATCGACCCCGACCACCAGCACACCGCCCTGGGTCGAGGCCGTCTCGCGCCCGGCCGTGCGCCCCGGCTGTGCAAACAGGTCGGCGTCCTCATCTTCTGCCTGCTCGCCCCGTTCCTGTTGCTGGAACAGGTGGTCGAGCTGGCGCAGGCTGAATTCTTCCTTGGCCGCGGCGACATACAGGTCATCGGCACGGGCAAAACCCAGTTGCTGTGCCAGTTGCTCCTGGTTGACGGCGGTCTTGCCCAGCCGCTGCAATTCCTTTTCGACCAGCGCCTGGCCCTGTACGATGCGCTGCTGCAGCTCGATGGCGTTGAACCAGAGCCGCACCTTGGCACGTGCTCGCGGACTGGCCAGAAAACCGGATTGGGGCTTGAGCCAGTCGCGCGAAGGCCCGCCCGACTTGGCGGCAATGATCTCGACCGTTTGCCCGGTCTGCAATTTCGTCAGCAGCGGCACCATCTGGCCATCGACCCGTGCTCCGCGACAACGGTGTCCCAGGTCGGTATGCAGGTGGTAGGCAAAATCCACCGGCGTGGCTCCCTGGGGTAGATCGATCACGCGAGCCTGCGGCGTCAGCACGTAGATGCGCTCATCCTCGACGGCCATCTCGACCTGGGCCTCGGGCCGGCTGCCTTCCTCGTTGCTGACATCGGTGTTCCAGGCCAGCAACTGGCGCATCCAGGCAAGCTGACGGTCATACTGACTCGAAGCCTTGACCTGGCCGCCACGGGCGCCGGCCTCCTTGTAGTGCCAATGCGCCGCCATGCCATACTCGGCAAAATCGTGCATCTCGCGGGTGCGAATCTGCACCTCGAACGGTTTGCCATCCTCGTCATTGACGACGGTATGGAGAGAGCGATAGCCATTGGGCTTGGGCCGCGAGATGTAGTCGTCGAACTGCTCGGGCAAGGGATTCCACATCTCGTGAACCAGCCCCAGCGCCGTATAGCATTCGCGCTCGTCGGCCACGATCACGCGCAACGCCCGCAGGTCGTATAGCTGGGAAAAATCCAGCTTCTTGATGCGCATCTTGTTCCAGATGCTGTAGATATGCTTGGGGCGCCCACTGACATCGGCCTCGATGCCAACCGCCTCCAGCGCCTCGCGCACGCCCTCGACGGCACGCACGATGAATGCCTCGCGCTCGACCCGCTTCTCTTCGAGGCTGGACGCAATCGACTTGTAGCGCACAGGATCGAGCTGGCGAAAGGCCAGGTCCTCGAGTTCCCACTTGAGTTGCCAGATGCCCAGCCGGTTGGCCAACGGCGCATACAGGCTCAGGCTTTCGCGGGCGAACTCGGGCGAACACGGTACTTTGCTGACGGCATGCCAGCGCAGCGTCTGCAGGCGCGAGGCCAGCCGCATCAGCACGATACGCAGATCGGCGGCCATCGCCAGCAGCATCTTGCGCAGCATTTCCTGCTGGTTGCCCGAACGGGCTTCGCTGTCATTGGATTCGCGAGCGATCTGCCCCAACCGGATCAGCGCCTGCGCACCCTGCACCAGCCGCGCTACCTCACCGCCGAATTCGGCGGCGACCGGGTTGTTGCGCAGTGAGCGCGGTTCCATATGCTCGACCGGCAATGCGGCGAGCAGGCCGGCCGTGCGGGTGGCGGCATCAAGCTGCAAACCCGCCAGGATCAGGGCCACGCCAGCACCGTGAGCTGCCAGCCGTTCGCCACTGGCCGCCTGCCTATCATTCAGGCGTGGCAGGATCCAGGCGCGCACCTGGGCCATCAGCGCCTGCCCCTTGTCGTCCAGTTCCTCCGAAACGGCCTGCAACCAGTCCTCATCGAGCAGGGCAGCTGGATCGGCACTCAGGTCGACGGTATCGGTACGGGTGGTTGAAGATACGGGCATGGTTGCAAGCAGAAAACGGCAGAATACCGGACAGAAATAACCAAAATGTCAGGATACCGCGTAATTGTCGTGGTCAGGGTGGCGGCAGGTCAAAGACCTGGCGCAGATAGGCCAGGTAGGCCGGGTCATCACACATGGTTTTTTCCGGCGCATCCGACACCTTGGCAACCGGCTGGCCGTTGCAGCGAATCATTTTCATGACTACCTGCAGCGGCTGATGGCCCAGGTCGTTGGTCAGGTTGGTGCCGATACCGAATGACACCTTGCAGCGCCCGGCAAAGCGCTTGGCCAGTTCGATGGCCAGCGGAAACGTCAGCCCGTCCGAAAAGATCAGTGTCTTGGTACGGGGATCTACCCGATTCTTGCGATAGTGCTCCAGCATGCGCTCGCCCCAGATAAACGGATCTCCCGAATCGTGACGTGCCCCGTCGAAGAGCTTGCAGAAATACATATCGAAATCGCGCAGGAAGGCTTCCATGCCATAAACATCGGACAAGGCAATACCCAGGTCACCTCGATATTCCTTGGCCCAGGTCTCGAGCGCGAACACCTGGGAATCCCGCAGGCGCGGCCCCAGCCCCTGGCAAGCCTGGAGATATTCATGCCCCATGGTGCCCAGCGGCGTGACATTATGCTCACGCGCCAGCCAGACATTGCTGGTACCTGCAAAATGCGGCCCCATCTGATCCTTTAGCACCCGCACGACTTCGGCATGCCAGGCCTTGGAAAAACGGCGGCGCGTACCGTATTCAGCCAGCCTGAATTCTTCGATCTGAGGATCATCGAGCACCAGATGCATTTTGGATTGCAGGCGCTTGCGCCCTTCCTCCCATTCCGAGTCCGGAAAGCGGCTGGTATTTCTGAAATAAACCTCATTAACGATTGCCAATACCGGAATTTCAAAAAGAATCGTATGCAGCCATGGCCCTTTGACGCTGATTGAAATGCCTCCATTATCATCGCTCTCGATAATATCGATTGCCTTTTCCGGTAAATGGAACAGCCTCAGGAAATCAACGAAATCACTTTTGATAAATCGCAAGCCGGAAAGGTAGCGAAGTTCGTCCTCTTCGAAGCGAAGCTGGCATAATGCGCGAACTTCTGCGCGGATTTCGTCGATATAGGGCCGCAGGTCAACACCTGATGTGCGGCACTTGTAGCGGTATTCGACCTGCGCGGCAGGGAACTGATGCAGCACAACCTGCATCATGCTGAATTTGTACAGATCGGTATCGAGAAGCGAAGTAATAATCATATCGTCAGCTGCATATCAAGCGGCCATGGTACAGCACCAGCCCCGAAAGGGGTATCCCTGCCAAAATCCGCCAATTGGGTAAAATTGCACATTGCGGCCAGTGCGGTCGCACTGATTTCGTTGGAGCGCGGCACGGCCGCCGGAGTACCGAACATGACTCATGTCGTCACAGAAAACTGTATCAAATGCAAATATACCGATTGCGTGGACGTTTGTCCGGTCGATTGCTTCAAGGAAGGTCCCAACTTCCTCGTCATCGATCCTGATGAATGCATCGACTGCGCAGTCTGTATCCCGGAGTGCCCGGCCAACGCCATCTTCGCCGAAGAAGATGTGCCCAGCGATCAGGTCCAGTTCATCGCGATCAATGCCGAGCTTTCTCCGTCCTTCCCCACCATCAGCCGTGCCAAGGACTCTCTGCCGGATGCCGACGACTGGAATGGCGTGGGCGACAAGCTCCAGTACCTGGAACGCTGACGCGCGCAGCGCATCGATGCCCGCAGCAAGGATCGGCCCGACATGACGACGCTTCCCGACGAAAAATTCTTCCGCACACCGGTTACGGAGGTTCGTACCTGGGTGCCCGGCAAGCTGTTTTCGCTGCGGGTCGAACGCCAGCCTGGCTTTGTCTTCACGGCCGGTCAGTTCGCCCGCCTCGGCCTGCAGGATCACACCACACCGGAAGAGGCCCCGGCACTCTGGCGTGCCTATTCGATGGTATCGGGCGCAGCCGACCCCTATCTCGAGTTCTATTCGGTCGTCGTGCCCGAAGGGCAGTTCAGCCCGCGCCTGGCCGCCCTGCAGCCAGGTGACATGCTGTGCGTCGATCGCACCCCCTTCGGTTTTCTGACGGCCGACCGGCTGCACCAGAACGGCGATCTCTGGCTGATCGGTACGGGCACGGGTCTGGGCCCCTACCTGTCGATCCTCAAGGAGCAATCGGTCTGGCAGGCTTTCGATCGCATCATCGTGATCCATGGGGTACGCCATGCCGATGAGCTGGCCTATCGCGACACACTCTCGAATCTGGCAGACCAGGTTCCCTGGCGTGACTGGGGCGTAGCCGGCGATGATCGCTTCCTGTACCTGCCCATCGCCACCCGCGAGGCGCTGCCTGGCATGCCCCAGGAACGCCTGACCACGCTGATCGAAAATGGTGGCCTGGCCCGGCTGACAGGTTCCCCACTTGACCCAGAACGTGCCCGCGTCATGCTGTGCGGCAACCCCGACATGATCACGCAAGCCCGCAAGATGCTGAGCGAACGCGGCTTTGCACCGGGTCGACGCGGTGCCCAGGGCAATCTGGCCGTCGAAAACTACTGGTAACCCGCAGGGTGGTGTGCATGCCCCCTGCCTCTCTTTCGCGCATGCTCGAAGAACAGATCAACGCCCTGCTGCCCCAGACGCAATGCACCAAATGCGGCTATGACGGCTGTGCGCCCTATGCCACCGCCCTCGCACGCGGTGAGGCTGCCATCAATCGCTGTCCGCCCGGCGGCGACGCCGGCATTGCGGATCTCGCCAGATTGCTGGACACGCCGGTGCTCCCGCTGGATGAAACGCATGGCAGGCATACGCCCCTGCTGGTCGCCGTCATCGACGAGCAACATTGCATTGGCTGTACGCTGTGTATCCAGGCCTGTCCTGTCGATGCCATCGTCGGTGCCAACAAACGCATGCATACCGTGCTGGCCGACTGGTGTACGGGCTGCGATCTCTGTCTGCCACCCTGTCCGGTCGACTGCATCAGCCTGGTCCCGGCGAGCCGCCCGGCCTGGAACCGCAATGATGCCGAGCAGGCCCGGCTGCGCTACCAGAATCGCCAGACGCGCAAACAACACATGGCAGACAAGGCACCGGCAGCCGTAACGGCTCCCCCCGTTGCCGTGCGCGACGCCGGACACAAGCAGCAAAGCGTGCTGGATGCCCTGGCAAAGGCCAGGGCTCGCCGCGCAGCAGCAGGAAGCACACCATGAATGCAGTCAAGCGTCTCGAAATGTTCCAGCGGCTGAGGGCGGCCAACCCTCACCCGACCACCGAACTCGAGTACGACACCCCCTTCCAGTTGCTGATTGCCGTCATTCTGTCCGCACAGGCAACGGACAAGTCCGTCAATCTGGCGACACGTCGTTTTTTTCTACAACACGGCACGCCGCAGACCCTGTTCGATCTCGGTGAAGAAGGCCTGGCAGAGTACATCAAGACCATTGGCCTGTATCGCACCAAGGCCAGGAATGTGATCGCCACCTGCCGGATGCTGCTTGACCTGCATGGCGGTGAAGTGCCTCGCGAGCGTGAGGCACTGGAAGCCCTGCCCGGTGTCGGCCGCAAGACTGCCAATGTCGTGCTCAACACCGCATTCGGACTGCCGACGATGGCCGTCGATACCCATATTTTCAGGGTCTCGAACCGGACCGGCCTGGCTCCCGGCAAGAACGTCCTCGAGGTCGAGCAGAAACTGCTGCGCAATGTCCCCCGGGAGTTCTTGCTGGATGCCCATCACTGGCTGATCCTGCATGGCCGCTATATCTGCGTGGCACGTACCCCGAAATGCCCGCAGTGCGGCATCAGCGATCTTTGCGACTTCAAGCCCAAGACCGCAGCCTGAACAACTGCCGAGCGGCATACATGCCCCGCCCTTTATGTATGCTCTCGACAGAAATCGCATTAGAATAGTTATGTTATAACATTTCTATTAATATGCCGTACCGGCAGTATGCGCCGTGCATTGCAGCCTGCGACATCCCCTTGCGACACGCCACAACATGACTCCCCACTCAACCCCCGACGGCCGCGTTCGCCTGCCCGTCACGGTACTGTCCGGCTTTCTCGGTGCCGGCAAGACTACCCTGCTGAACCACATTCTGAACAATCGCGAAGGCCGCCGCGTAGCGGTCATCGTCAACGACATGTCCGAAGTCAACATCGATGCCGCGCTGGTGCGCGACGGCGGTGCCAGCCTATCCCGCACGGACGAGAAACTGGTCGAAATGAGCAACGGCTGCATCTGCTGCACGCTGCGCGAAGACCTGTTGCTGGAAGTGACCAGACTGGCCGCCGAAAAGCGCTTCGACCAGTTGGTCATCGAATCGACCGGCATTGCCGAACCCCTGCCGGTGGCTGAGACCTTTACCTTCGAGGACGACCAGGGCCGCAGCCTGAGCGAGATCGCCCGGCTCGATACCATGGTCACCGTCGTCGATGCCTGTAATTTCCTGCGCGACTACGATTCCCATGACAGCCTGCAGAAACGCGGGGAATCGCTGGGGCCGGAAGACGAGCGCACCGTGGTCGATCTGCTTATCGATCAGGTCGAGTTCTGCGACGTCATCGTCCTCAACAAGATCGATCTCATCGACGCCGCATCCTGCAGCCGGCTGCAGGCCATCCTGCAGCGCCTCAACCCGCGTGCCCGCATCGAGATTGCCCGTTTCGGCCAGGTACCGCTGGACCGCATCCTGGATACCGGTCTCTTCAACTTCGATGCGGCCGCCCAGGCACCGGGCTGGCTCAAGGAGTTGCGCGGCGAGCATGTGCCGGAAACCGAAGAGTATGGCATTGCCAGCTTTGTCTACCGGGCACGCCGGCCCTTCCATCCGGGTCGCTTCTTCGAGCTGACACAGGAAAAATGGCCTGGTGTCGTGCGCGCAAAAGGGTTTTTCTGGCTGGCCAGCCATCCTGCCCTGGCGGGCAACTGGTCCCAGGCCGGTGCCATTCTGCGACATGGTGTTGCGGGGCACTGGTGGGCTGCCGTGTCTCCCGAGCGCTGGCCGCAGGACGACGAAAGTCGCCTGCGCATTCTCGAAAAATGGGACAGCAGCGTCGGTGACGCACGCCAGGAACTGGTTCTGATCGGCATGGGCATGGACCAGGCGACCCTGCGGGCCCGGCTGGATCTTTGCCTGCTGGATGACGCCGAGATGGCGCAGGGGCCGATCGCCTGGCAAACATGGCACAATCCCTTTCCTGACTGGCCCTGAGCAGGAGCGGGCCGCTGCACCCCAGGACCGCAGCGACAGGATTGCTGCGAGCCTGTTCATTGCTTTTGCCACTGCCATGCCCGATTCCTCCCAAGCACACAGCGCCCTGCCTGTACCGATTCCCGTCACCCTGCTGACTGGATTCCTGGGCAGCGGCAAGACGACGCTGCTCAACCATCTGGTCCGGCAGCCAGCATTGCGTCACGCCCTGGTCGTCATCAACGAATTCGGACAGACGGCACTGGATCACCTGCTGGTCGCACACAGCGCAGAACAGGTCGTGGCACCATTGGCAGGTGGCTGCCTTTGCTGCCAGCTGCGCGGTGATCTGGTGCAGACGCTGCGCGACATTACCTGGCGTTTTGCCCGTAACGGCCAGCGCCAGTTCGACCGCGTGCTGATCGAAACCAGTGGCCTGGCCGATCCGATACCCGTACTCCAGACGCTGGCCAGCCACCCGCAATTGTCAGGCCGCTATCGACTTGACGGGGTGATCTGTACCCTTGATCTGTGCCATGGCGACGAGACACTGGCGCAACACCCAGTCGCACTCAGGCAACTGGCGGCGGCCGACTGTATCCTGCTCACCAAGCCAGACCAGGCCAGTGCGGCGCAGCATGCATCATTGCGTCTGCAACTTGATCGTATCAACCCATCAGCCGCCCGGATGGAAATCAACCACGGCACCATAGCAGCAGACCGGTTGCTGGAACTCGCTTCGGCAACCCACCATGCGGCACGCACCAGCAATACACCCATCACGGGCACCGCCCTGCTGTCGCCGCACCCGCTGTCGATGCGCCATGCAGGCAGTACGCTGCCGGCCGATCATGGCCTTGCGGTAACCACCGTCACCTTCGAAACACCGCTCGCACTGGCCAGCCTGCCACAGTGGATTGCCACGCAGACGGCCAACCTGCCCGGTCATGTCCTGCGAATCAAGGGGCTGGTGCATATCCAGGGAGCTGCTGTGCCCTACGCCATCCACGGCGTCGGCCACAGTATCTATCCACCTGTGCCGCTGCAGGGCTGGCCAGATACTGACCGGCGTAGCCACATTATTTTCATTACCCACATGCCGACGGCATAAAGCCGCAGTCGCACGGCCATGCCATGAAAGTCAATTTCATCAAGGCCGCGGCAATCCTGCTATGCGACGTTACAAAGTCCCGTATAAGATAGCGATGCCCCCACTACGGAGATGCTCCATGCCCAACCTCAGCACACCGCGCAGGACCGTACTTGCCGCTGCACTCGCCCTGACCGTGACCTTCGCACCACCATTGGTCGAAGCATGCACCCGGCTGGTCTATCACGGCGTGGCCGACCAGATCGTGACGGCACGTTCGATGGACTGGAAAACCGACGTGGGCACCAACCTCTGGGTCTTCCCGCGTGGCATGCAGCGCAACGGCGAAGCCGGCCCCAACTCCATCAACTGGACCTCGCGCTATGGCAGCGTCATCGCATCGGGCTATGACATCTCGACCACCGATGGACTCAATGAGGCGGGGCTGTCGGCCAGCGTGCTCTGGCTGGTCGAATCCAGCTACCCCGAGCACGACAGCGGCAAACCGGGCCTGACCATTGCCGCCTGGGCGCAATATGTGCTGGACAACTTCGCCACCGTGGCCGAGGCCGTGGCTTACCTTTCGACCGAACCGTTCACGCTGGTCAGCGACAACGTGCCAGGCGAAGACCGCCTGGCGACCCTGCACCTGGCCATGTCCGATGCTACCGGCGACAGCGCCATCATCGAGTATATCGATGGCAAGCAGGTCATCCATCACGGCCGCCAGTATCAGGTCATGACCAATTCGCCGACGTTCGACAAGCAACTGGCCATGGAAGAATACTGGAAGGACATCGGTGGCACCATTGTGCTGCCGGGGACCAATCGGGCCGCAGACCGCTTTGCCCGCGCCTCGTTCTACGTCAATGCCGTCCCCAAGACCGATGACCCGCTCGAGACCATCGCCAGTGTCTTCAGCGTGATCCGCAACGTATCCGTACCCTACGGCCTGACCACGCCCGACCAGCCGAATATCTCCTCGACCCGCTGGCGTACCGTGACCGACCACAAGCGCAAGCGCTATTTCTTTGAGTCCGCGCTCACGCCCAATACCTTCTGGGTCGATCTGGACAAGCTGGATCTCTCCGAGCAGACCGGCAAGGTCATGAAGCTGGATCTGGGGGCCAATCAGAAGAACATCTACTCAGGCATGGCCAACGACGCCTTCCGGGAAAGTGCGCCGTTCCGGTTCCTGGGCATCTGAACTCAGTCGTCCCGCTGCTTGCCCAGGCCCAGATAGCTCTCGATCACGGCCGGATTGTCCCTGAGCTCGTGGGCCGGGCCTTCGAGTGACACCGCGCCCGCTTCCAGCACGTAGCCATAGTCGGCGACCTGCAATGCAGCGCGGGCGTTCTGCTCGACCAGCAGGGTCGCTACACCGGTCGCACGCAGGCCGGCGATGATATGGAAAATCTCGCGCACGATGCGTGGTGCCAGCCCCAGGCTGGGCTCGTCGAGCATCAGCACACTGGGCTTGGACATCAGGGCACGCCCGACCGCCAGCATCTGCCGCTCACCACCCGAGAGCGTTCCCGCCATCTGCTGGCGACGCTCCTTCAGGCGCGGAAACAGGGTGAAGATTTCGTCCATGGTGTCGCGCCACTGGCGCTCGCCTGCCCGGTAGCGGCGAAAGCCGCCCAGCAGCAGGTTGTCCTCGACACTCATGCTGCCGAACAGCTCGCGCTTTTCCGGCACCAGCGCCAGGCCTTGCGCCACCCGATGTTCCACCCCCCAGTGCTCGATCTGGTCGCCCTGATAGCGCACGGAACCATTGGCCCGCCCATTGCGCGGCAATGATCCCATGATGGCATTGAGCATGGTGGATTTGCCTGCACCGTTGGCTCCGATCACGGTCACGATGGCACCAGGTGCCACCTTGAGCTCAGGCACGGTCAGGGCGTGGACCTTGCCATAACGGACAGTCAAGTCTGCCACCGCCAGGACCGGCGGCTGGCGCTGGCCATTGTCGGCCACAGAATGCTCGCTCATGCCTCGTCTCCCTCTTCGACACCACCCAGGTAGGCTTCCAGTACGGCAGGATGGCGCTGGATTTCCTCGGGCGATCCCTCGGCCAGCCATGAGCCGAAATCCATCACGACCAGATGATTGGTCAGTCGCATCACAAAATCCATATCATGTTCGACCAGCAGGATGCTCATGCCCTCCTCCCGCAATTGCGACAGGACTGCAGCCAGTTCCTGCTTTTCACGGTAGCGCAAACCGGCAGCCGGCTCATCGAGCAGCAACAAGACTGGATCTGCCGCCAGGGCACGGGCGATCTCCAGCAGGCGCTGCTGGCCCAGGGCCAGATTGCCCGCCTGTTCGTGCAGATAAGCGCCCAAGCCAACGCGTTCAAGCTGGCGGGCGGCTTCCTTGAGCAGGCTCGCCTCGCGGGCACGATCCAGACGCAGAATCCCGGCGGGAACACTGACGTGACTGCGGAGGTGCGCACCCAGCGCCACGTTTTCCAGCACCGACATCTCCGGCAGCAGTTGTACGTGCTGGAAAGTACGGCCCATGCCGGTCTGCGCGATCTCGCGTGCAGAACGCCCGCTGATGCGCTGCCCCAGAAAGCGTACCTCACCGGAAGTCAGAGGCAGGATGCCGCTGACCAGATTGAAAGTCGTGCTCTTGCCGGCACCGTTCGGGCCGATCAGGCCCACGATCTCGCCGGCACGCACGCGGAAGCTGATGTCATTGACAGCCACCAGCCCGCCAAACTGCTTGCGGATATGGTCGACTTCCAGCACCAGGCTGCCTTTCTCGGGGCGGATACGACAAGGCAGCTCGGCAGCCGCCGGATCGATCACGGTCGCCGTAACAGGCAAACTCGTGCCACGCACCCGCCACAGTCGCCGCCAGAATGCCGACAGCCCCGGCCACAGGCCCTGCGCTGCATACTGCAACATCAGCACCAGCAGCACACCGAAGACGATCATTTCGATATTGGTGCTGGTATCGAGCAGTTTGGGCACGATATTCTGGATCTGGTCTTTCAGGCCCAGGATGACGGCCGACCCCAGGATGGCTCCCCAGACATGCGCCGCCCCGCCCACCACGGCCATGAAGAGATACTCAATGCCGTAGTTCAGGCCGAACGGACTGGGGCTGACGGCACGCTGCATGTGCGCATACAGCCAGCCGGACACCGACGCCAGCATGGCGGCATAAACGAAGATTACCGTCTTGTAGGCAGCGGTATTGACACCGAAGGCCTCGGCCATGCCGGCCCCGCCGCGCAGCGCGCGGATGGCACGACCCGGGCGTGATCCCAGCAGATTGAGCGTAGCCCACACCGACAGCAGCACGCAGAACCAGATCAGGTAATAGATGCTGCGACCGCTGCCCAGTGACCAGCCGAACAGGGACAGCGGCTGGATGCCTGAAATGCCATCGTTGCGGCCCAGCCATTCGAGATTGCCGAACAGGTAATACAGCGACAGGCACCAGGCCAGCGTGCTGAGCGGCAGATAATGCCCGGACAGACGCAGCGTGATGACGCCGATGATCCACGCCAGCACGGCTGTGATGACCAGCCCGGCCGGCAGGGTCAGCCACGGCGACCAGCCTGCCTGGGTGGTCAGCCAGGCCGTGGTGTAGGCACCAATTCCGACGAATGCTGCCTGCCCGAACGAAGTCAGGCCCCCCACCCCGGTCAGCAATACCAGCCCCACCACCACCAGGCTGGCCAGGCCGATATAGTTGAGCTGGGTAATCCAGAATTCCGGGGTCGCGCCAGACAGCGGCAATAGTGCCAGGATCAGCACGAAGGCGCACAGCGTCGCCCGACAAAGGGTACGGTTACGCATGGCTGATCACTCCTCTTCTTCTTCGATATGCGGGCTGCTCAGCGAACGCCACAGCAGCACCGGAATGATCAGGGTGAAGACGATCACTTCCTTGTAGGCGCTGGCCCAGAACGAAGCAAAGGCCTCGATAATGCCCACCAGCAAGGCACCGGCTGCGGCCACCGGATAGCTCGCCAGGCCGCCGATGATGGCACCGACGAAGCCCTTGAGACCGATCAGAAAACCGGTATCGTAGTAGATGGTCGTGACCGGAGCGATCAGCATGCCCGACAGCGCGCCGATGGCTGCCGCCAGGGTAAAGGTCAGCCGGCCCGACATCACGGTACTGATGCCCATCAGGCGTGCCCCGCGACGATTGACCGCCGTGGCTCGCAAGGCCTTGCCATAGATGGTGCGCCCGAAAAACAGCCACAATGCCACGATCAATGCTGCGCAGGTCAGCACCACGAACAGGCTTTGCGCCGACCAGGTGACCGCGCCGAGATCGACCTGTCCTTCGACGAAGGCGGGTGTACGCCAGCCTTCGGCACCGAAGAAAGCCAGCGCCACACCCGTCAGGGCGAAGTGCACGGCCACCGATACGATCAGCAGCACCAGCACCGGCGCATCGACCAGGGGCTGGTAGACAATGCGATACAGCATGGGTCCCAGCGGCACCACCAGCGCCAGCGTCAGCAGCGCCTTGCCCCACAGGCCGATATCGTAGGCAGCCAGCCAGTGCGTAAGCGCAAACAGTGCCACCGGCAGAACCAGATATTGCAGCGCCGCCCAGGCCAGTCCGGTCGCCCGGCGCTGGCGAAAGGCCTTGAACAGCTCCATCAGGAAGGCACAGGCACCTGCGATCAGCAGCAGCCAGACCGTACCGGGCACGCTGCCATTGACCAGCATGGCCAGTGTCAATGCGCCAAATGCGACAAACTCGCCCTGGGGGATGAAGATGACCCGCGTAACCGCGAAGATCAGGACCAATGCCAGGCCCAGCAAGGCATAGATAGCGCCGTTGACGATCCCGTCCTGCAGCAGGATCAGCGCGATGGTTGCATCCATTCAAATTCCTGTCGAAGCCCTGGGCGCTGCCTGCGGCAGTCTGACCCGGGCTTTTCGTTCGGTCTTCCCGGCCGCCCTGCGGGCGGCGCGGGAATCCAATTTATATCTGTTGCCTGTGCGGTATCAGCCGATCAGGGCAGGTAGACCCACTTGCCATTCTCGATCTTCGCCATGACGCGAGCGCGATTGTCGAGTCCGGAATGATCGGTCGGCGACATGCTGAAGACGCCATGCACGCCAGCGACTTCCTGCAACCCTTCGATGGCATCGCGCAGCGCCACGCGGAAGGCTTCGGTACCCGGCTCGCCAGCCTTGAGCGCCTCGGGCAACGCAGCCTGGATCAGCACGCCGGCATCCCACAGATGACCACCGAAGGCCGATACCGAACCGGCACCATACATGTTTTCATAGGCCTGGGTGTATTCCAGCGCAATCGCCTTGCCTGGGTGATCATCAGGCAATTGCGCCGCAACCACCAACGGGCCGACCGGCAGCAGCGTGCCTTCGCCATCGGCACCGACGACGCGCAGGAAATCGTTGTTGGCCACACCGTGGGTCTGGTAGATCAGGCCGCCATAGTTGCGTGCCTTGAGTTCCTTCTGCGGCAATGCGGCAGGCGTACCGGCACCGGCCACCAGCACGGCATCGGGACGGGCAGCAATCAGCTTGAGCACCTGACCGGTGACGCTGGTATCGGGACGGGCATAGCGTTCGGTCGCCACGATGCGGATGCCCTTGGCCTCGGCGGCGCGCTTCATCTCGTCAAGCCAGCCATCGCCATAGGCATCGGAAAAACCGATGAAGCCCAGTGTCTTGACATTGTTCGACGCCATCGATTCTGCCAGCGCCTCGGCCATGAGAATATCGTTCTGTGTCGTCTTGAAAGCCCAGCGGCGCTTGTCATCCATGGGTTCGATGATACGGGCATTGGCCGCCACGCTGATGAGCGGCACCTTGGCCTCGGCCACCACGTCCAGCATCGCCAGCGTACCTGGCGTGGCGGTGGTACCGATGATCACATCGACCTTGTCCTCGGAGATCAGCTTGCGGGCATTACGGACTGCCTGGGTGGTATCGGTGGCGTCGTCCAGCACGATGTACTCGATCTTCTGGCCGGCGATCTCGGTCGGCAGCAACGCCACGGTATTGCGCTCGGGAATGCCCAGCGATGCGGCCGGACCGGTACTCGATACCGTCACGCCTACCTTGACCTGTGCCTGCGCCCAGCCTGCACAGAGTACCAGCGCAGTGGCCAGCATCGTGCGAACCATATTGTGTCCCCTCATTCTTGCTCTCCCGATCCGGAAATGAAACAGCTCTCTTATAAAAGCCAAACAGCGTATTGTATTCAAAATGTGCTCAGATACCGTGCGCCGCATCAGCCGACCAGAACCGCCGCACGCGCACGGCAGCCAGCGCGGCCAGCACGCACTTGACGATATCGCCCGGAATGAAGACCAGCACGGCTGCTATCGCCTTGCTCAGATCCATGCCGGTTACCAGCGCCAGCCAGGGCGCACCCAGCGCATAGACCACCACCACGCCGCCCAGCAGGCTGGCGACCGCCTGCCCACCCAGCGCACGCCAGGCCGCGCCGGAGGCAGGCAAACGTTGCGCCAGCCAGCCGGTCACGAGCGCACCGGGCAGCATGCCCAGCAGAAAGCCTCCTGTTGGCCCCATCAGGACCCCCATGCCGCCACGCCCACCCGGCAGGACCGGCAGGCCCACCACGGCCAGCAATACATACAGCGTCACGGCCAGCAGGCCACGCCAGGGCCCGAGCATCAGCCCTGCCAGCATGATCCCCAGTGTCTGCAGGGTCACCGGCACCGGGATCAATGGCACGGGCACCGGCGGCACTAGGCTGAGTACCACGCACAGCGCGGCAAACAGGGCAACCAGAACGATATCGCGCGTTTTCATGGAAGACTCCTTTGTCTATTTGTCATATCCGGATTTTCAGAAACTCTGCTCATCACACTCGCCTGCCACATTTCAGCGCCGCGCATCCACAGCCTGAGCAATCGCCTCGGCCTGCCGCAGCATGCGGGCCAGCAGCGGTTCGATGCGCTGCAGCACATTGCCGCCGCCCCTTGCTGCCTGAGCCTCTCCTATTTCCTGCCAGGCACGGGCAATCTCCGGCACGAAACGCAATACCAGAGCACAGGCCAACGCCACACGCGAGGCATCGAGCAGCCGCAGTCGCTGCAGCGGCATCAGGGCGCGCTCGAGCGTGACCAGCAGATCCCCGCTGCGCGTAGACAGCATCAGTGCCAGCCCCAGCCCGAACAGGGCCAGTATCCGCAGCGAGGCGGCCCAACCGGCCATCGGCCCCTGGGCCCAGCCGGTAAAAAGCCCCAGCAGAACGATCACCGGCAACATGCGCCACAGGGGCCGCCACAGAAACCGCAGATGACCGGCTGCCCAGCAGGCTAGCCCCCAGGCCAGCAACACGGCAGCCGCCAGCCAGGGCAGTGCCGTCACGAAGAAAAGCCCGGCCCCCGCCGCGCACATCACCAGCAGCTTGAGGCCCGCCGGCAAGCGCTGCAGGACGGCATCACGTCCGACGTGATATTCGATCAGCATGGCGCACCACCCAGCGTCGCACAGCGGCGACGATACCAGTCCAGTGCCGCTGCCGGCGCATCATCGGCCACCACCTTGCCGTGCTCCATCACCAGCACCCGGTCGAAATCATCCAGCAGCGGCAAGTCATGGGTCAGCACCAGCAATTGCTGCGGCAGTGTCTTCAATACCGCACGCAGCCGTTCCCTGTTGAGCAAGTCGAGTTGATTGGTCGGCTCATCAAACACAATGGCCTCGGGCGCGCAGACCAGCACGGCCGCCAGGGCAGCCATCTGCTGCTCGCCACCCGAGAGCGCATGCGCAGGTCGTTCGGCCAGTGCAGACAGCCCCAGTGCCGCAAGCTGTGCATCAATGCGCTGCGCCTGTTCGGCACGCGTCAGCCCCAGCCGCTGCAGGCCGAAAGCCATATCTTCGCGCACGATGGGAAACACGATCTGGTCGGCTGGATTCTGGAACATGAAACCAACCCTGCGGCGCACGGCACCTGCCTGGCTGCGGGTATCGAGCCCATCGACCCGCACCGAACCCGTCGTCGGCAGCACCAATCCATTGACCAGGCGAGCCAGCGTACTCTTGCCGGCCCCATTGAGTCCGACCACGCCTACGCGCGACTCGGCCAGCCGCAGCGAGATCTGCTGCAGGATGGGCCTTCCGGCCGCTTCGACACCGGCCTGTTCAAACTCGATCAACATGAGGCAGAATTATGCCATCAACCCATCCCGCTCACGCCCTGCCAGCAACGGATCACTCATATGGAAAAGCTCACTCTCCCGGATGAAGAATGGCGCGCCCGCCTCGACCCCGACGAATATGCCGTCACCCGCCGCAAAGCCACCGAACGTCCATTCTCGGGCCGCTACCTGAACACGACGGCCACCGGCATCTACCGGTGTGTCTGCTGTGGCACGGCGCTGTTTGCCTCCGACACCAAATTCGATGCCGGCTGTGGCTGGCCCAGCTATTTCGAAGCCATCGACCCGGCCAATGTGCGCGAGGAGCGCGACACCTCGCACGGCATGATCCGGACCGAAGTACTATGCAACGTGTGTGACGCCCACCTCGGCCATGTCTTTCCCGACGGTCCGCCACCCACCGGGCTGCGCTACTGCATCAACTCACTGGCCCTGACCTTCGAACCCATACGATGAAAAAATTCCTGTTCGACCTGTTTCCGCTGATCCTGTTCTTTGTCGCCTACCGGTTTGCCGATATCTACACTGCCACCGGCGTGGCCATGGCAGCCGCCGTGCTGCAGATCGCCTGGCTCAAGCTGCGCAGCCTGCCGATCGAGGCTACCCACTGGATCAACCTGGGCGTCATTGTCTTCTTCGGCGGTGCCACCCTGATCCTGCACGACGACGCCTTCATCCGCTGGAAGCCCACCGTGCTGTACTGGCTGTTCGGTGCCATCCTGCTGGGGGCGCAATTGCTGTTCGGTCGCAACCTCATGCAGAAGATGCTGGGTGCCAAGGTCGACATGCCAGCGCCTGCCTGGAGCCGGTTCAACCTGAGCTGGGCCGTATTCTTCCTGATCGCGGGCGCGCTCAACCTGTACGTCGCCTTCTCCGGCCGATTCACCGAATCCCAGTGGGTCAACTTCAAGGTATTCGGCCTGACCGTGCTGCTGATCATCTTTGTGATCATCCAGTCCCTCTGGCTGGCACGCCACATGACTCCCGCCGGGCAGAATGCCGAGGCGGGGAACTCCGGCAGCAATCCCCGGTCTGACAGCAAGGATGACTGACATGACACAACCTTCACCGCTCTCTCCTGATGTTTCTGCCGAACGCGCCGCCCTGCTGCGCGACCGGCTGGTCATCCTGCAACCTACCGACCTCGAGATCGAGGACCAGTCACACCAGCACGCCGGCCATGCCGGCAGTCGCGGCGGTGCCAGCCACTTTCGGCTGCGCATCACCAGCCCGCGCTTTGACGGTCTGAGCCGCGTAGCCCGCCAGCGTCTGGTGTATGATGCGCTGCAGGATCTGATTCCCTTTCCGATTCACGCGCTGGTTCTGGAAACCCAGGTACCTTAACTAGGACATCCCATACCTATGAAACGCATCGCCCTTATGGCTGCCGCCTGCGCCATCGCAGTGCCCGCCTACGCCCAGAACGTCGCCACGGTCAACGGCAAGCCCATCACCCAGAAAAGTTTCGACCAGTTCATCTCGCTGCTGGTCAGCCAGGGCGCAGCCGATTCTCCCGAGTTGCGCAACCAGGTCAAGGACGAAATGATCAACCGCCTGGTCTTTGTCCAGGAAGCCGAAAAGGCTGGCCTGAACAAGAGCGCCGATGTCGAGACCGAGCTCGAGCTGGCACGCCAGGGTATCCTGGTCCGTGCGCTCATGAGCGACTATCTCGAAAAGCACGCCATCAGCGACGAAAAGATCCAGGCCGAATACGACAAGGTCAAGCAGGCCCAGGGCGACCGTTCCGAATACCAGGTGCGCCATATTCTGGTCGAGGACGAGAAAACTGCCCAGGACATCCTGGCCCAGATCAAGCGCGATGGCTCCAAGTTTGCCGATCTGGCCAAGGAACACTCCAAAGACCCCGGCAGCGCCGAACGTGGTGGCGAACTGGGCTGGTCTGCAGCCAGCAACTACGTCCAGCCGTTTGCCGACGCAGTCACATCCCTGAAGAAAGGCGATCTGGCCGACAAGCCGGTCCAGACCCAGTTCGGCTGGCACGTGATCCAGGTCGAAGATACCCGCCCCATCGAATTCCCCGCCCTGGAGCAGGTCAAGCCCCAGATCGAGGAAATGCTGCGCCAGCAGCAACTGAGCGCCTATCAGCAGGAACTGCGCGAAAAGGCCCGTATTCAGTAAGGCCGACAGCAATCTGGTTGCCTGCATCAGCGGCAGCCAGGACAAAATTACCCACCACGCGCACCATCAAGGTGCGCGTGGTTTTTTTATCTGAACATGGGGGAAATCCATAATGATCTATCGCTGCAGCATCCCCCATAATGATGTTGCAGTGCATCGAACAATCGCATCCAGCATGCCACCCCAACCACAAGGACCCTCGGCGTGAGTCCCGCCCTCGAGATCAATGCGCTCAATGCCTGGTACGGCGCTACCCACATCCTGCGCGATGTGTCGTTCAACGTACCCACCGGCTCCGTCGTGACGTTGCTTGGACGCAACGGTGCCGGACGCTCCACCACCTTGCGCGCCATCCTGGGCATGACCAGTCGGCGCAGCGGATCGGTCCGCATCCATGGACGTGAAATCATCCAGTTGCCTACCTACAAGATCGCCCACATGGGCGTCGGCTACTGCCCCGAAGAACGCGGCATTTTCGGCAGCCTGACCTGCGAGGAAAACCTTCTGTTGCCACCCGCAGTCGACCAGGTGGCGGGTGGCAGCATGTCCCTGGCCGAAATCTATTCCCTGTTTCCCAACCTGGCGGCCCGGCGCGACACACCGGGCAATCGCCTGTCAGGCGGCGAACAGCAGATGCTGGCCATCGCCCGCATCCTGCGCACAGGTGCTCACCTGCTGCTGCTGGACGAAATCTCCGAAGGGCTGGCCCCCGTCATCGTCGAGACCCTGGGGCGCATGCTGCACGAACTCAAGGCGCGTGGCTATACCATCTTGCTGGCCGAGCAGAACTTCGACTTCGTCGAACCCGTCTCGGATTTCTTCTATCTGATGGAACATGGTGTCATCACCGACTGCGTAGCGGCCTCTGGGGTGCAGCAGAATCGCCATGCGCTCGAGCGCGTGATGGGAGTTTGAAGCGATCGCTCCGACGGACAATCTCGTACTGACTGACAACACAATTTTCCAGAACAGCCTACGTCCAGACTCCGAAACGCCCCACGCTCAGCCTGGGCTTCAAGGATAGCTTCGGTGAGTTGCTGACCGACGTCAGGGCTTATCGCAGCCGGCTGATGCCATTTTTTTCCAACTTGTTGCCCGAAGGGCACCTGAGAAGATATCTTGCAGAAAAAACAGGTATCCATCCAGACAGGGAGTTCTTGTTGCTTCAGGCGCTGGGCCAAGGAAAAAGCATACCTGCCCATGAGTCGCGAAGTGCGCGAAGCCATCGAGGGTCACCTGCGCACTTTGCCCATCGTTGCACTTTGAGTCGCAAGCCCCTGGTCTATTAATCGCCCAGCAACGCCTTCAATCCATCCTCATCCAGCACGGGCACACCCAGCTCGCGGGCTTTTTCCAGCTTGCTGCCGGCCTCTTCGCCCGCCACCACATAGCTGGTCTTGCGCGATACCGAGCCGCTGACCTTGCCCCCTGCTGCCACGATATGACGTGCCGCCTCTTCCCGCGACCAGACCGGCAGCGTGCCGGTCAGCACGAATGTCTTGCCGGCCAGACCCAGACTGGCGGGTGCCTCGTCAAGCTGCGGCTCGACACCGGCCGACATCAGGCCGGCAATCACCTCACGATTGTGCGGCTCGGCAAAGAAGTGGCGAATCGAAGCCGCCACCACCGGGCCGACATCCGGCACCCGGGTCAGGTCCTCTTCGCTGGCCGCCATGATGGCCTGGATGGCCGCCTCGGGCGTGCGCCCGGCCGCCGGGCCGAAAGCCTGCGCCAGATCACGGGCCGTCGTCTCGCCCACATGGCGGATACCCAGCGCAAACAGCAGACGGCTCAGTACCGGCTTGCGCGCGGCTTCGATGGCCTCGACGAGATTGGTGGCCGACTTGCGGCCCATGCGCTCATAAGCGGCCAGTTCCTCGGCCTTGAGCGTGAACAGATCGACCAGGCTGTGGACCCGGCCTTCATCGACCAGTTGCTCTACCAGCTTGTCGCCCAGCCCATCAATATTGAGTGCCTTGCGGCTGGCCGCATGCCAGAGCATCTGCTTGCGCTGCGCACCGCAGATCAGACCGCCGGTACAACGCGCAATGGCCTCGCCTTCGAGCCGCTCGATGGCCGAACCACACACCGGGCAGACCGGACATGCCTCGCTCATGCGCCAGGCCGCAGCAGTCTCCGGGCGCAGCGCCAGAACAGGGGCCACGACCTCGGGAATGACATCGCCGGCGCGACGGACGATGACGGTATCGCCGATGCGCACATCCTTGCGCAGGATTTCATCTTCGTTGTGCAGCGTAGCGTTGGTGACAGTCACCCCACCCACGAACACCGGCTTGAGCCGGGCCACAGGCGTCAGGGCACCAGTACGCCCCACCTGGACCTCGATGCCCAGCAGTTCGGTCGTCGCCTCCTCGGCTGGAAACTTGTGTGCCAGGGCAAAGCGCGGCGCACGCGCCACATAGCCCAGCATACGCTGCAAGGCCAGATCATTGACCTTGTAGACCACACCGTCGATATCGTAGGGCAAGGTCGTGCGTGCCTGTCCCGTCTCGGCATAATAGGTCAGCAGGCCAGGCAGGCCCTGTACCAGACGGTTGCGCAGCCGGTTGACCGGCAAACCCAGGTCATGCAGCCAGTCGAGTACCCCTGCATGCGTGACTGGCAAGGCGCTTTCGGGCAATACCTCGCCCCAGCCATAGGCAAAGAAGCGCAGACGGCGCTGCTCCGTGATCTTTGGGTCGAGCTGCCGCAGACTGCCGGCGGCCGCATTGCGTGGATTGACGAACTGTTTTTCACGCCGCGTTGCCTGATCGGCATTGAGCCGCTCAAAATCCTTGCGGAACATCAGCACCTCACCGCGAACTTCCAGCACATCCGGCACCTTGCCGGCATCGCCCTGCAGGCGTAGCGGGATTACCTTGATGGTGCGAATATTATGCGTGATGTCCTCGCCTGTCTGGCCGTCTCCGCGCGTTGCGGCCTGCACCAGCAGCCCCCGCTCGTAGCGCAGACTGACCGCCAGGCCATCGAGCTTCTGCTCGCAGAAATAGTCCAGCAGGCCATTTTCCGGCAACTTGCCGGCCTCGCGCACCGTATCGCTCATGCGCTTGTCGAATGCGGCAACGTCTTCTTCGCTGAAGGCATTGTTGAGCGACAGCATGGGCAGCCGATGTTCGACGCTGGCAAAACCATCCAGCGGTGCAGCCCCCACACGCTGCGTAGGCGAATCGGGCACGATCAGCTCGGGATGCGCGCCCTCGAGATCACGCAGACGCTGCATCAGCCGATCATAATCGGCGTCGGCAATCAACGGATCATCGAGCGTATGGTACTGGTAATCATGCCGCCCGATCTCGGCACGCAAGGCCGTAACCTCACTGGCCGCATCAACGGGTTTGGTACTCGCGCCGGACATGTCGGATGCCTGCGCGCCCTGCGCCTTCTGCTCCATGGACATCGTGGTTGCAGCCGCCGATCAGGAAAAAACCCGCAAGGTACGCGGATGGCCGGCCGGCAGACCCGAAGCCTGCATTTTCTGGTACAGCTCGCGCACCTGCTGATCGATGGCTTCCTCGCAACCCGGCTCGATGGGTCGCCCCTGGTCGTCGATCAGTTGCGCCTCGAGCTTCTGGGCCAGTCGCACGGCCGTTTCCAGCATCTTGCCGAACGGACGCTCCTGGGGCTCGCTGCGCGGCACATCCAGCAACATATCCAGGCGGCTGATCGGCACATCGGACTTGGCCGGGTTATCCAGCCCCTGGATAACCAGCGTGACATGCGGCGGCTTGCGCCCACGCGTAGGCAGGTGCAATACATTACCCGTCTGCACGAAGCCGCAACTGCGCGCCACGAACATGACATCCTGTGATTTCTTGGGTGGTTCGAGCACGACCGCCACGCCAAGCTGCATATCCAGCGCGGCGCAGGTCTCGTCGAGGCTGGCGGCCTTCTCGACGACCTTCTTCTGCTCCGGGCCATCCATCGTGGCATCGAATTTTTCGGCGATTTCCTGCAGGCAGAGCCATATCTGCGACCATTCGATATCGGTCAGCGGGCCATTGCGGTTGACCATGAGAACGGCCACCTGCACCAGTCCATAGGACTCATGCCCGCGCAGCCCGACACGATGGGCCTGATCGAAGGTCCGCGCAAAAACCCGATAGGATTTGGTGCTGGCCTCCTTGAGGCGTTCCAGTTCGAGCGCCAGTTCCTTGCCGACCACCGGTTCGGGAAAATGCAGCTCGATCACGACCTCACAGGTTGGGTCTGGCTCATCGGACTCTTCCTTGCGCTCTTCGCGCGCGCGTGGTGCCGCTGCCTCCTCATCCTCGTGCAGGCCAGGTTCGCGTCGTCCGGCTTCCTTTGCGGATGCCGGACGAGCGGGCGCTTCCTCGGCCATCAGCGGGTCGGTGCTCCCTTCCGGGAAGGGCACCTGCATGCGGGCACGGGCACGTCGGTCCTGCCACCAGTTGAAGGCCAGCACGCCGGCCACGAACAACAGGCCCAGGACGATCAGCCCAATCTGTAAATCACTCATTTCCATGTGCTCCTGGCAAACCCGGCATCCTGACCGGTTTTTTCTGCATATTTCTTGTCTGGAACGCTAAATGTCCGAATCCATTGCGCATTATGACGCAATCAGGCGGTCCATTGTAAGGCCGCCTCCATATCGACCGCCACAATCCGCGAAACCCCCTGCTCCTGCATGGTGACGCCGATCAGTTGCTGAGCAATCTGCATGGCAATCTTGTTATGCGAGATGAACAGGAATTGCGTCTGGCCGCTCATGCCACTGACCAGCTTGGCATAGCGCTCGGTATTGGCATCATCCAGCGGCGCATCCACCTCGTCCAGCAGGCAGAAAGGTGCCGGATTGAGCTTGAAGAGCGCAAACACCAGCGCTGTGGCGGTCAGCGCCTTCTCACCACCGGACAGCAGATGAATAGTGCTGTTGCGCTTGCCTGGCGGCTGGGCCATGACCTGTACACCGGCATCCAGGATTTCGTCGCCGGTCATGGTCAGGCGTGCCTCGCCACCACCGAACAGCACCGGAAAGAGTTCACCGAAGTGCTGATTGACGGTGTTGAAGGTTTCCTGCAGCAACTGTCGTGTTTCACGGTCGATCTTGCGGATTGCATCTTCCAGCGTTTCGATGGCCAGTTGCAGGTCGGCATACTGGCTGTCGAGAAAGTCCTTGCGCTCCTGCGCAGTACGCAACTCCTCGAGCGCCGCCAGGTTGACCGAACCCAGGGCCTCGATGCGCCGGGCAATCCGTTGCACTTCGGCCTGCAGCCATTCGGGGCGCTGCCAGTCGGCAGACAGCCCAGCGAGCTCTTCGCCCAGTTTGTCGCGATCGGCCTGGCGGGCATCGAGCTGCTCGGCGAACTGTTCCTGGGCCAGCCGCGCCGCCTGCTCCTGCAATTGCAGCTCGGTAATGCGCGCACGCAAGGGCTCCAGCACATGCTCCTGGCGTACACGCTCTTCGTCAGCCTCACGCAACCGGGTTGCGAGGGTATCGAGTTGCTGGCGGGCCAGGGCCAGTTTTTCCTCGGCCTCGGCACGGCGCTCCAACGCTTCCTGCAAGCCCTCCCGCGCCGTATCACCTTCCAGCGTCAGCAACTCCTGCTGCTGCTGTGTCAACTCGGCCTGGGTGCGGCGCAACTGTTCCTCGGCCAGTTGCAGGTTGCGCCGGATCTCGCCCAGCCGATGCTGCAGTCCCTTGTCGGCAAACTCTGCCTCATGCGCCATGCGCTCGCGCTCGCGCAGGCGTTCCCGCGCCTGTTCTGCGCTGGCCGAGATACGCTCACCTTCCATCTCCGCCTCGGCAAATGCTTCCTGCTGTACGGCCAGTTGCTCGTCCAGCGCTTCGAAGCGCATCTGGGCTTCCTCTCCCGTGGCACGCAGTTCTTCCTGCTGGGCCTGAACTTCAGCCATGTCCTCTCGCAAACGGGTGGCACGTTCCCCTGATTGCCGGGCCTGCTGCTGCAGACGTGAATGCTCCAGCTGAATATCATGCACGCGCCGGGTCATCTCGCCCACCCGTTGACGAGCCGGCCCCATGGCCTGACTCAGTCGCTGCCACTCAGCCTCGGCGCGGGCTGCCGTCGTGCGGGCCTGGTCGGCAATCAATTGCTGCGCGCGGATCTCGCGTTGCAGGTTTTCGATTTCCTGCTGACGGGCCAACATGCCGGCCTGCTCGGAGTCTGGCGCATAGAAACGCACGCTATGGGCATCGACCAGATGCCCGTCGCGTACAACCAGGACCGTGCCGGCAGGCATCTGGTCGCGCAACTTGAGAGCCTGCCCCAGATCCTCGGCAATATAGGCGTGCCCCAACCAGCCGGCCAGCAATGTACGCAGTGCAGGATCCCCGGTGCGCAGGCGCTCCAGCAGCGGAGTCACCCCCGGCAAAGCCACTGGTGTCACGGCAGCAGGCGCAGCCTGCTGATAGAAAGCCAGCCGTGCCGGCGGCGCATCGGCGGCGAAGGCCTGGGTCCAGTCCAGATTGCTGACCTCCAGCGCGGTCATGCGTTCGCGCAGGATCGCCTCGAAGGCCGCTTCCCATCCGGCATCCACGGTCAGCTTCTGCCACAGGCGGGCCAGCTGTCCAAGCTCATGCCGTGCGATCCAGGGCTCCAGGGCACCTTGCTTCTGGACATCCTCCTGCAACTTGCGCAGCGCTTCCAGCCGTGCATCAAGCTGCGCCAGACGCCCGGCCTCCTGCTGTACCGCCGACTGTGACTCGCGACGGATCTGATCAGCCTGCGGCCCCTGTTCTTCCAGGCGCACCTGCTCGAGCTGCGCCTGCTGCAATCCTTCTTCTGCGGCCTTGAGATCACCCGTCAATTGCGCCAGACGGTCGGTATCCGGCTGCTCCAGTGAGGCGTATTCCTGCTTCAACCTTTCCTGGCGGGTTTCCAGTACCTGCAATTGGCGGCTGGCATCACGCTGCGTCTGCGCAGCCAGCGCCAGATGCTGTTCTACACGAGCCAATTCGCTGCGCATCTGTTCGCGCTGCTGGGCTGCCTGGCGTACCTGCTGCTCGATTTCAGGCAGATTGCCCTGGGCCAGATCCGCCTGCAGGCGGGCCTCTTCGACCTTGGCGGCACTGATCTCGAGTTCCGTTTCCATCACCTCGATCTGTTCGCCACAATGGGCCTGCTGCTGCTCCCATTCGGCCTGTTGCGCGCGCAGTTGCACACAGCGATTTTCCAGCCGGGCGCGGGAATCCACCAGATGCCGGATATCGGACTCAAGCCGTCCGACCAGCGCATTGGCTTCATAGAGCACACCCTGGGCAGCATGCACGGCATCGCCGGCGGCATAATGTGCCTGCCGGCGCTGTTCGAGATCAGCCTCGCCGGTACGCATCCGGGCAATGGCCCCTTCCAGTTCGGTCTGGGTCTGCTCGATTTCGCGTGCGAAACGCCGCTTTTCCTCGACGGCGGCACGCTCCTTGAGCAGCCACAGCATGTGCTGCTTCTTTTCACCCTCGGCCTGCAGGTCGCGATATTGCCGGGCCACCTCGGCCTGGCGTTCCAGCTTGGCCAACTGGGTATCAAGCTCGCGCAGGATATCTTCGACCCGCACCAGGTTTTCACGGGTATCGCCCAGCCTGTTCTCTGTCTCGCGACGACGTTCCTTGTAGCGGGAAACACCCGCTGCCTCTTCGAGATAGACACGCAGTTCTTCGGGTCGCGCCTCGATCAGGCGGGCAATCATGCCCTGACCGATGATGGCATAACCGCGCGCACCCAGCCCCGTTCCAAGGAAGAGGTCATGAATGTCGCGACGACGGACCTGCTGGTTGTTGATGAAATAGCTGCTGGTACCGTCACGCGTCAGCACGCGTCGCACGGCGATTTCGGCGTAGACGCTCCATTGCCCGACGGCGCGCCCCTCGGCGTTGTCGAACACCAACTCGACCGACGCACGGGCTGCCGGCTTGCGCCCCCCCGACCCATTGAAGATCACATCCTGCATGGACTCGCCACGCAGTTCGGAAGCCTTGCTTTCGCCCAGCACCCAGCGCACCGCGTCGATGATGTTGGACTTGCCGCAGCCATTGGGGCCCACCACGCCCACCAACTGGCTGGGCACCGGAATCACCGTCGGGTCGACAAAGGACTTGAATCCTGCGAGTTTGATCTGGGTCAGGCGCACAATTCTTGAACGGATAAATAATCAGTGGCTATGATACCGCAGGCATCGTGCCGGAAAGGCGTGTCACCCAGCCTTGGGCGCTCTCAAGGCAAGTGGCACGCACAGCATGCACGAAGCCAAGCCGGCTATACGTGGTTCGATCATTGCAAAATGAAGATCGATGCACCTTAGACCGGCTATACTGCCGGTCAATTTTATTGCAGACCGCACATTTTCTTACCTGTCGGCCGGGCGTATTTGCGTTCAGTCACGCCAACCGGGATCGCTGCTTGAAAAGAAATTTCTACCTCGTCATGGCCGCGCAGTTCTTTTCATCGCTGGCCGACAATGCGCTGTTCATCGTTGCGATCGCACTGATCCAGTTGCTGCATGGTCCCGACTGGATGGCTCCCATGGTCAAGTGGGTCTTCGCCCTTTCATACGTGCTGCTGGCAGCCTACGTAGGTGCGATTGCCGACTCCTTTCCCAAGGGCCGCGTCATGTTCGCCACCAACGCAATCAAGGTCGTTGGTTGCCTGATGATGTTTTTGTGTGCCGGCCTGCAATTTGATGACTCCCAGCGACAGGTCTGGCTGGTCTGTAGTGCCTACGCACTGGTCGGTATCGGTGCGGCTGCCTATTCCCCAGCCAAGTACGGCATCGTCACCGAGATGCTGCCCCCCTCTCTGCTGGTCAAGGGCAACAGCTGGATCGAAGGACTGACAGTTCTATCAGTCATCCTGGGCATGGTGCTGGGCGGCTTTCTGGTATCGCCCCAGGTCTCGGAATGGCTGCTGGAACACCCCTGGCTGTCAACCTGGGTACACACCTCCAGCGAAGCGGCCATCCTGATCATTGCCTGTGTCTACCTGACTGCTGCCGGCTGCAACCTGCTCATCCCGGATACCGGGGTACGGTATCCTCGTCAGCAGAAAAACCCGATGCGCCTGATGCGTATTTTCCTGAGCTATGTGGTCATCCTCTGGCGTGACAAGCTGGGACAGATATCGCTGGCAGTGACGACGCTGTTCTGGGGGGCCGGTGCCACCTTGCAGCTCATCGTCATCAAGTGGGGCGAAGTTCACCTGGGCTATGCCATCGACCACGCAGCCATGCTGATGGGCGTGACGGCCGTGGGGATCGTGGTGGGCTCCATCCTGGCGGGCCGCATTCCGCTGCAACGCGCCCTGGCCGTGCTGCCGGTCGGCGTGCTGATGGGGCTGGCCGTATTGCTGATGCCCATCGTCAAATCGACCTGGAGCGTATATGCGCTGCTGCTGCTGATCGGCACCCTGTCGGGCTTTTTCGTGGTGCCGATGAATGCCTTGCTGCAGCACCGCGGACACTTCCTGCTTTCGGCCGGCCACTCGATTGCCGTACAGAACTTCAATGAGCAGTTGAACATCCTGCTGATGGTGGCGATGTACAGCCTGATGTTGCGCCTCGACATCCCGATCAACACCATCATCATCATCTTCGGCGTGCTGGTGGCTGTGCTGATGCTGGTCTTCATGCGCTGGAGCAAGCTCAATCTGGCTGCCGACCCCCGCCTGCATGGCGAGATCGGCAAAACCGGGCACGGCAGCGCACTATAGCCAGGAAAACCTCCTGCCCGGTTTCTGACCGCTACGACAAGGCGGCAAAATACTGCGCAGGGGGCCGTCCCAGGGCTTTCTTGAACATGGTGATGAACGCCGTCACCGAGTCATAGCCAAGATTGCCTGCCACTTGCTGGACCGGTCGCCCGGCCGCAAGCTGCTGCAGGGCGATGATCAGGTGGAGCTGCTGCCGCCACCGCCCGAACGTCAGTCCCGTCTCTCTTTTCAACAATCGCGCCAGCGAACGTTCGCTCATGGCCAGTTTCCCTGCCCACTGAGCAAGCGTACTGCGATCGGCTGGATCCATGACCAGGGCATCGGCAAGGTGCCGGATCCTCGGATGATCCGACACCGGAAGATACAACTGCTCGAGCAGAACCGCAGCCACACGCCCTGCTGCACCATCCCTGGGATAGTCCGGCCCTTGTACGGCCAGATACAGGATCAATTCTCGCATCATCGGACTGATGGCCAAGGTGCAGCATTTCTCAGGCATCAACGCAGATCCCGGTTCGACAAACAGGAAACAGAGACGGGCATTGTCGGTCACACGGTTGCTGTGCAACATGCCCCCCGGAATCCACACTGCATGGTTTGGCGGCACCATCCACACAGCCTGGGCACAGGTTCAGGCATCATCCTGGGACTGACATTCATCGGTCTGCTGGCAGGACAAGACCGGAGAATCGACGCGTGATCTGAAACGCCATCACTGCACCCCCATCGACACAGGAGCGACATATATGAAAATCATCCTCATCGGCGCGACCGGCACCATCGGCAAGGCCGTGCACGCCGAACTCGGCCAACGCCATGACATCATCCCGGTAGGGCGCAACAGTGGCGACCAACACGCGGACATTGCCGATCCCGATTCGATCCGACGCCTTTATGCAGATATCGGTCCCTTCGATGCGCTGGTCAGCACGACCGGTACCGTGCATTTCGGCCCTCTCACGGAGTTCACGGCCGAGCAGTTCGATCTGGGCTTGCGCGACAAGCTCATGGGACAGGTCAACCTGGTGATGCTGGGCCTTGCGCATATCCGCGACGGCGGCTCGTTCACGCTCACCAGCGGCCTGCTCAACGAAAATCCCATCCGACAGGGAATCAGCGCCGCACTGGTCAATGGCGGAATCGAGGGCTTTGTACGCGGCGCAGCCATCGAGTTGCCACGCGGCATTCGTATCAATGCCGTCAGCCCGACCGTGGTCGAGGAGGCGCTGGGAAGATACGCCCCGTTCTTCCGAGGTTTCAAGCCAGCCCCCGCCCGCGATGTCGCCCTGGGCTATGCAAAAAGCGTGGAAGGCGCGCAAACCGGACGCATCTACCGGATCGGCTGGTCGCGCGACAATTAAGTGCGCGGCACAGAAAGCGCAGCCAATCGCTGCAGGTCTTCCCATGAACGCACTTTTTCCTGCGGACTGCGCAGCAGGTAGGCCGGGTGATAGCTGACCACGGCCGGTATGCGGGTACCGGCCACCTCGATCTGGTGGACCTTGCCGCGCAGCCGACTGACAGGCTCCTGCGACCGCAACAGTGTCTGGGCCGCGAAACGTCCCAGGATCAGGATGGCCGCCGGGCGGATCAGTTCGATCTGGCGGAACAGATAGCCGCTGCAGGCATCGATCTCATCCGGACGTGGATTGCGGTTGCCCGGTGGACGGCATTTGATGACATTGGCAATGAACACGTCCTTGTCGCGTCCATGCCCCACCGAGGCCAGCATGGCATCCAGCAGTTGCCCGGAACGCCCCACGAACGGCAGGCCCTGACGATCTTCCTGCTCTCCTGGCGCTTCACCGATGACCATCCAGGTGGCCTGTTCCACCCCCATGCCGAAAACCGCATGGCGACGGCGCTGCCCCAGTTCGCAGGCTCCGCAATCGGTCACCACCTGGCGCAGGTCTGCCAATGACAAAGCAGCCAGATCCGTGCGTCGTTCCTGCCGGGCTGATACTGTTTCCCCGGAAGCCACGCTGGATTGTGCGGCACGGGGAGAGGCGGCACGCTTGACGCCTGCCATGGCAACAGCCTGCGCACGGCTGCGCTCGGCCCCGGCGGGGTGCGATTCAGCAACTGCATGGGCCGGCTGTCTCGCCTGCGCTGCTGCGCCGGCCGTCTCTCGAGCCGTTCTTACCGCCTGTCCACTGGTCGTTGCCGCCGCCTCAGGCGAAGGCCGTACCACCGCAGTGGTACGCGGCACCGATGGCAGCCAGATACGGCCTACACCCAGTTCGCGCAACCAGGCCTGTTGCAGGCCTCCCACCACAAAACGGCCGGATGGCGGTGCCGACACCTGCCCTGCCGTTGCTCCCGGCGTCTGATCCAAGCCTGTCATTCTCCGTTATCCGATTCCGAGTCATCCAATTGCAATACATGCGCATCTTCACGCATTCCCTCGCCGGCAGGATAATAGCCCTTGCGGATGCCGATCTGCCTGAAGCCGCGGCGCGCATAGAAAGCACGTGCCCGTTCATTGGAACGACGCACCTCCAGCAGCACGGGCAGTTGCCGTTGCGCAGCCAGCAGGATACACCAGTCCATCAGGATCCGACCCAGCCCCTGCCCCTGCCAGGCAGGGTGCACGGCAATGCTCAGCAGATGGGCTACGTCCGGCGCATACATCAGGACGGCAAAGGCGACGGGTATCTCCTCATGGCGCAATACCCAGGCTTCGTACCCGGCACCCAGCGAATCGGCAAAATTGCCGCGCGACCAAGGAAATGCCTGCACCCGCGCCTCCAGCGCAGCCACGGCATCGAGATCCCGCTCCGTCATGACGGCGGGTCGCCACGCAACGGACATGCCCGCCATTGCTCAGCCCCCCGTCACTGCAATCGCACGGGGATTGCCTCCCTGGCCCTGGGCACGCTCATGAGTCGTGAAAGCGACCTTGTCCCTGACATAGAGCGGCGCAGCATCTTCGGGGGCCACCCGCACGCCCGCCTGCCAGTCCAGCCAGGCCAGTCGCGCCACGCTGGCCACTTCCGGATGCAGTGCCTGCTCGACACGATCTGCCACATCGACAGGCCGTACGGCATCAGGCATGTCCCAGGCATCACCGGCCAGCCACAGAGAAGGCATGCAGTCCGAGCCATTGCCCCAGCCAGTGCGGCGCACGGCAATCCATTCAGCCAGATCATGTACTGCCACCAGCTCGGGCATCTGCAAGCACAGCCAGCCAGCGCCGGGTGCCTCGCGCCGATAGGCAGCCATATAGGTCTCGTTCATCCTGGCATCAAGTGCCACGACCACATCCACCCGCCCAGGCAAAGCCTCACAGACACGTGCGGCCGCTTCGGCCACTGCACGGTGCGACACGATCGGCAAGACGGGGATATCCAGCGACATCGCCATACCCTGTGCCACGCCGCATGCCACGCGCAATCCCGTAAAGCCTCCCGGCCCCTGACCGAACGCCACTGCATCGAGGTCGGCAGGCCGCAATCCTGCCTCGCCCAGCAGGCGAGTCGCCATCGGCAGCAAATGCTCGGCATGCTCACGCATACCGTCATGGTGCAACACGCTGATTGTGGGTGCTCCCGAGGCATCCGGACGCAGCAGCGCGACGCCACAGCTGTTACCAGATGATTCGATAGCCAGGATATTAGGTTTCATAAAGAAAATATGTCGATAAATTGAGTCGTATGACGGCAAAAAATGTAAGATATTGCGACGCAGGCCTAGCGCACGTTTTGGACCGCTGTTACATTTGGCCCATGAGCACACAAAACACACCTCCCGCACGCAAAGTCCTCATCGTCGACGATGATCCCCGTCTGCGCGATCTGCTGCGCCGCTATCTGTCCGAACAGGGTTTTACCGTGTTCGTGGCCGAAGACGCAAAAGAAATGGGCAAACTCTGGCAACGTGAGCATTTCGACCTGCTCGTGCTGGATCTGATGCTCCCCGGTGAAGACGGCCTGTCCATCTGCCGCCGTCTGCGCGGTGGGCATGATAATACGCCTATTATCATGCTCACAGCCAAGGCCGAGGAAATCGACCGCATCGTCGGTCTTGAAATGGGGGCCGACGACTACCTGTCCAAGCCCTTCAATCCCCGCGAACTGCTGGCCCGGATCAATGCCATCCTGCGCCGTCGCGGCACCGAGGAACATCCCGGTGCCCCCAGCCAGGAAAACGAATCCATCGTTTTCGGTCCCTACACCCTGAACCTGTCCACCCGTACATTGAGCAAGGACGGCGAGCAGATCCCCATCACCACCGGTGAATTCTCGGTGCTGAAGGTCTTCGCCCGCCATCCCAAGATTCCGCTCTCCCGCGACAAGCTGATGGAACTGGCTCGTGGCCGCGAATACGAGGCCTTTGACCGCAGTCTCGACGTACAGATCTCACGCCTGCGCAAGCTGATCGAACCCAACCCGTCCAAGCCGGTCTTCATCCAGACCGTCTGGGGTCTGGGCTATGTCTTCGTGCCCGACGGCGGCGTCTGACACAACGCCTGACACACCCGGCGCGCATGCGCCGGGATTCTCCTCCCTGCACAGATGCCGAATATACTGAATCGCGCCCGCGCGCACGCCAATATCGGCCTGTTCGGGCGTACCTTTCTACTGCTCGTTGCCCTGATGTTGGTCAGCCTGCTGGCCTGGCTGCAGGTGTTCTTCAGCATGGAAGTCGGTCCGCGTGCCAGCCAGATGGCACAACGCGTCGCAACCGCCATCAACATCACGCGTACGGCACTGGCCCACATCCCCGACAGCGATCACAGCCAGTTGCTGCTCGACCTGGCCACCAACGAAGGCATCCAGGTCTATCCTCGCAATACCACCGATTTCGCTCAACCCATCCCGAATGACGAGTTCTGGCTGCGTGTCGCCTCCAATATCCGTGAGCGCTACGGCCCGGACACCTATGTTTCCTGGACGGTCAACAGTATTCCCGGATTCTGGGTCGGTTTCCAGGTCGACGATGCCGCCTACTGGCTGGTCTTCGAGCGGGAACAGATCGAACCAAGCCGGGGTATCGAGTGGGTTGGCTGGGGTGCCACAGCACTGCTGCTGTCACTGATCGGTGCCGCCGTCAGCGTGGGTTTTGTCAACCGCCCGTTGTCACGTCTGGCCAAGGCGGCACAGATTCTGTCGCGTGGCCATGCCCCGGCCATGCTGCCAGAGACCGGTCCCAAGGAAATCCGCGATCTCAATGCCAGCTTCAACCGCATGGCACGCGACATCCAGCAGACCCAGACTGACCGCGAGATCATGCTGGCCGGGATTTCGCACGACCTGCGCACACCGCTCACTCGCATGCGCCTGGAAATCGAGATGAGCGGCATCTCCGAAGAGGCGCGTGCCGCCATCGATGATGATCTGGCGCAGATCGACCACAGCATCGGCCAGTTGATGGAGTATGCCCGCCCCCCCAGCCTGCAGCCCAGCGAAGCCAGCAATGTTTCGACCATCCTGTCGGAAATGCTGGAGCGCGAGCGTAGCCATACTGCCACGCTGGGTGGCGAGTTGAGGTCTTCCATTTCTCCGGGCCTGTTTGCCCGTGTCTCTCCCCTGGACCTGACCCGTGCCGTCAGCAACCTGATCGAAAATGCCCGTCGCTATGGCCGCAACAGCGATGGCCAGATGCTGATCAAGGTCAGCCTGCAAAGTGAAGGCAACCGGCTCATCCTGGACGTCAGCGATCAGGGTCCGGGTATCCGGCCGGATGATATCGAGCGCCTGTTGCGGCCTTTCTCGCGCGGAGAGTCCGCTCGCACTGGCGTGAGCGGCGCAGGGCTCGGTCTGGCCATCGTGGAACGCCTGCTGACACATGCGGGCGGCAGCCTCAAGCTGTTGAGCAACCCAGGCGGTGGGCTACTGGCGCGGATCGAATTGCCGGCAGCCTGAGCCAGGCTGCGCAGACAGGGGCAGATCACTGCCCTATATATCAATCAGAGGCCTGCACCCGTGCCAGCAAGGCCACCGCAGTGACCGCGATCCCTTCCTTGCGGCCCAGATACCCCAAGTGCTCGTTGGTCTTGCCCTTGATGTTCACGACCGACTCCGGAATACCGAGATCTGTCGCGATATTCGCCACCATGGCGGGCGCATGCGGACCGATCTTGGGAGCCTGAGCATGAATGGTGGCATCGATGTTTACCACCTGCCAGCCGGCTTCCCTGACTTTGGCATAGGCAGCGCGCAACAGTACCCGGCTGTCGGCGCCGGCATAGGCCGGATCCGTATCGGGAAAATGCCGCCCGATATCTCCAAGAGCCGCACCACCCAGCACCGCATCGGTCAGGGCATGCAGCAGGACATCGGCATCGGAGTGCCCCTTGAGTCCGTGGGTATGCGGGATCGTAACGCCGCCGATGATCAGCGGACGACCTTCGACCAGCGCATGCACGTCAAAACCTTGTCCGACACGGAAAGGCACATTCAGGATATCCATTTTTCCATCCATTCGAAATCAGCCGGCCAGGTCAGCTTCATGTTGGCCATGGCCCCCGGCACCAGCAGGGGCTGGACCTGCAGGGCCTCGACGGCAGAGGCTTCATCAGTCACCAGCAGGCCTGACAGGCGTGCCTGCTGCAGCGCCTGCAAAAGCTGCGCGGCCGGAAAGAGTTGCGGCGTCTGCGCCAGCCACAGTCCCTCGCGAGGCAATGTGGCCGCCACCGAGTGTGCGGCGGGCGCGGTCAGCGCCCCGCCTTCGGGCGACGTTTCGCGCTTGACCGTATCGGCCACCGGCAGGGCCAGCAGTCCACCCCGGCCGGCCTCCAGGCAGGTATCTATCAGGCGGGCCAGGGCCTCAAGTGGCAGGCCAGGTCTGGCCGCATCATGCACCAGCGCCCAATCGTCCTCGCGCCAGTCGCCTTGCAGCAATCCCTGCTCTACTGTATCCGCCCGGGTTGCGCCACCGCACGGCAGGCATTCGGTCCGGGGCAAACCAGCCAGCACCTCTGCCGCCAGGGCATCATCGGGTGCCACCACGACCCGCACAGCGGCAATGCGCGGCTCCGCCAGCAGTGCCAGCACGGTACGCCGCAATACCGCCTGCCCATCGAGAAGGCGATATTGCTTGGGTCGGGCCGGTTCGTCCGGCCTCAATGCCCGCGCCCCTACGCCGGCCGCCGGCACCAGGGCGATGATGCGCCCTTCGGTCATGCTTGTCTGTATCATGCCGCAATCATACCTGCGCGCCGCATTATAATTCCAGCCCTGATGCAGACTCACGCCCTTGCCCCTTCCCTTCCCGGCCTGGAAACCCTGTGTACGCTCAAGCCCGGCACGCGTCACATACAGCCCCGGCCGCCCGGTTCCGGTGATGCCTGGCTGCTGGCCAAGCTGGGCCAGCACCGCCGCAAGCTGATCGTCGTCCTGTGCGAAGACCCGCGCGATGCGCAACGGCTGACCGACGAAATCCGGCTTTTCGAGCCTGGCCTGCGCGTGCGCCAGTTTCCCGATTGGGAAACCCTGCCCTACGACGGCTTTTCGCCGCACCAGGATCTGGTTTCGGAACGGCTGCATACCTTGCACGCGCTGATGCGCCGCGAGGTTGATATCCTGACCGTACCGGTCACGACCGCCCTGTACCGGCTGCCGCCCGCCGCATTCCTGGCTGCCTACACGTTTTCGTTCCGCCAGGGTGACCGGCTCAATGAGCAGGCTCTGCGCGACCAGCTCACGCTGGCCAACTACGAGCACGTCACCCAGGTGACTGCGCCCGGTGAATTCTGCATCCGGGGCAGCCTGATCGATCTGTTCCCGATGGGCTCGGCCCTGCCTTACCGGCTGGACCTGTTCGATGACGAGATCGAAAGCATCCGCAGCTTCGATATCGACACCCAGCGCAGCATTTATCCGGTCAAGGAAGTCCAGTTGCTGCCCGGCCGCGAGTTTCCGCTTGACGAAGCCGCACGCACGCATTTCCGCAGCCGCTTCAGGGAAGTGTTCGAAGGCGATCCGTCCAAGGCAGTCCCATACCGGGATGTCGGCCACGGCATTGCCTTTGCGGGCATCGAATACTACCTGCCGCTGTTTTTCGACCAGACGGCCACCCTGTTCGACTATCTCGACGAACAGGCCATGATGGTTTCCCTGGGGCACGCCGAAGGTGCCATCCTGCGATTCGGGGCCGACACCCAGAGCCGCTACCAGTTTCTCAAGAGCGACCGCGAACGCCCCATCCTGCCCCCCGGCGAACTGTTCCTCGACAGCGAGGGCTTTCACACCCTGCTCAAGCGCTTTGGCCGCCTGGTGCTGGCCTCCGATGAAGCTGCCGCCGCGCCTGCGGCCGGCTTCTCCGCCCTGCCCGATGTCGCGGTCCTGCATCGCGCCGCCGATCCGCTGCTCAGACTGCGTGAACTCATCGATATCGCGCTGGATCACGGCCAGCACATCCTGTTGTGCGCCGACTCTGCCGGGCGCAGGGAAACGCTCGCCCAGATGCTGGCCGGCCACAATCTGGCACCACAGATACAGACCGATGCCCTGCATGACTTCCTGCAGGCGCCCACCACTTTCGGTCTGACCGTCGCCCCTCTGACGACGGGGTTCGGGCTGGATGGCGGTTCGCTGCTGTTCCTGACTGAAAACGACCTCTATCCCAGCCAGGCCGGCGGCACGCGCCGCCGTGCCAGGCGCAGCGCGGAAAGCACCAGCAGTGTCGATGCCATGGTGCGCGACCTCTCCGAACTGCGTCCCGGCGATGCCGTGGTGCATGTACAACACGGTATCGGCCGTTACCAGGGGCTGGTCAATCTGGACCTGGGTTCCGGGGAAATGGAATGCCTGCACCTGGAATACGCCCAGGGCAGCACGCTGTATGTGCCGGTCTCGCAGCTCCATGTCATCTCCCGCTACAGCGGTGCCGACCCCGAGGCGGCACCGCTGCATCATCTGGGTTCGGGTCAATGGGAGAAGTCACGCCGCAAGGCAGCCCGACAGGCACGCGACGCCGCCGCCGAACTGCTCGACCTGTACGCTCGCCGTGCAGCCCGCGAAGGCTATGCCTTCAATCTGCCGCTGTCTGACTACCAGGCATTTACCGAAGGCTTCGGTTTCGAGGAAACACCCGACCAGGCTGCCGCCATCGAGGCGGTCATGCACGACATGACTTCCGGCCAGCCCATGGATCGCCTGGTCTGCGGCGACGTCGGCTTTGGCAAGACCGAAGTGGCACTGCGCGCTGCCTTCCTGGCCATCGCCAACAGCAAGCAGGTGGCACTGCTGTGCCCGACCACACTGCTGGCCGAACAGCATGCCCAGACCCTGGCCGACCGCTTTGCCGACTGGCCGGTCAAGATCGTCGAGCTGTCACGCTTTCGCTCTGCCAAGGAAATCTCGGCCGCCATCGAAGGCATCAACGACGGCACCGTCGATATCGTGGTCGGCACGCACAAGATCCTGTCGAGGGACATTCGCTTCAAGCGACTCGGGCTGGTCATCATCGATGAGGAACACCGTTTCGGCGTACGCCAGAAGGAAGCCCTCAAGGCATTGCGGGCCGAGGTCGATATCCTGACCCTGACGGCTACCCCCATTCCCCGCACCCTGGGCATGTCGCTCGAAGGCGTGCGCGATTTCTCGGTCATTGCCACGGCACCGCAAAAGCGGCTGGCGATCAAGACCTTCGTACGTCGCGAAGATGGCAGTACCATCCGCGAAGCGCTGCTGCGCGAACTCAAGCGGGGCGGCCAGGCCTATTTCCTGCACAACGAAGTCGAGACCATCCACAACCGCCGCGCCCGCCTCGAGGAGCTGGTACCCGAAGCGCGTATCGGCGTCGCCCACGGCCAGATGCCGGAGCGCGAACTCGAAGCCGTGATGAAAGGCTTCTACCAGCAACGGTTCAATGTGCTGCTGTGTACCACCATCATCGAGACCGGCATCGACGTGCCCAGTGCCAATACCATCATCATCCATCGCGCCGACAAATTCGGCCTGGCGCAGTTGCACCAGTTGCGCGGACGCGTCGGCCGGTCCCACCACCAGGCCTATGCCTACATGCTGACACCGGGCGAGGATGCCATTACCGGCAATGCCAAGAAGCGGCTGGAAGCGATCCAGGCAATGGAAGAACTGGGTTCCGGCTTCTACCTGGCCATGCACGATCTGGAAATCCGGGGGGCAGGCGAAATCCTGGGCGAATCGCAATCGGGCAATATCCAGGAAGTCGGCTTCTCGATGTACACCGACATGCTCAACGAGGCGGTACGCGCCCTCAAGTCGGGGCAGGAGCCAGACCTGGATGCGCCCTTTGCGACTGCCTGCGAGGTCAACCTGCACGCACCTGCCCTGCTGCCGGCGGATTACTGCGCCGACATCCCGGCACGGCTGGGCCTGTACAAGCGACTGGCGCACGTTGCGAATCACGATGACCTGCTGCGTCTGCAGGAAGAACTGATAGACCGATTCGGCAAGCTGCCACCGCCCGCCGAGAACCTGATCGCCACGCACCGCTTGCGCATCGCCGCCCAGCCGCTGGGCATCATCCGCATCGATGCCAGCGAAAGTCAGGCCCTGATCCAGTTCCGCCCGGATGCGCCCATCGATCCTGTGATCCTGATCGAACTGGTGCAGAAACGGCGCCACATCCGTTTCTCCGGACAGGAAAAGCTGCGCATCGAACTGACCGCACCCAACATCAAGGATCGCGTACGCGCCATTCTTGATGTCATACAGACCCTTTCCCCCTTTAAATCATCCGTCCCGTCATGACCACTGCTCACCATCTCGTCATTCAGGCCCCCGGACTCGATCACAATCTGGCCGAACACGCCGCCGCACTCGCCAGCGCACAGGGTGCGCAGCGCATCAATGCCACGGCGGTACGCCTGCTCGATGTCGAGCATGATACCGACACGCGCCGGCAGATCCGCGACTGGTGCGCCACGCGCAGCCTGGACTTTGCCTTCATCCCCGCAGGCCGCAGCCTGGCCAGTTGCCGCATCCTGGCCATGGACATGGACTCCACCCTGATCAACATCGAATGCATCGATGAGATCGCCGCCCTGTCGGGCCGCGGCGACCAGGTCAAGTCCATTACCGAGGCCGCCATGCGCGGCGAGATCAAGGACTTTTCCGATAGCCTCACACGACGTGTGGCGCTGCTCGAAGGCGTCCCCGCCAGCATCCTTGAGCGTATCTATGAAGAACGCCTGCGCCTGAACGCCGGTGCGGAAAACCTGCTGGCAGGTGCCCGCGCGGCAGGCCTGAAGACCCTGCTGGTATCGGGCGGCTTCACATTCTTCACCGAGCGCCTGCAGGAACGCCTGGGATTGGACGAAACCCATGCCAACACACTGGAAATCATCGATGGCAAGCTGACTGGACGCGTGCTGGGCGACATCCTCGACGGTGCTGCAAAGGCGCGCCACCTGCTGGCACTGGCCGCTCGACTGGAAGCCGAACGCCATCAGGTCATCGCCATGGGGGATGGTGCCAACGATCTGCTGATGATGGAACATGCCGCATTTTCGGTCGCCTGGCGCGCCAAGCCCGTTGTACGGGCACAGGCTGCCTACGCACTGGATCATGCTGGCCTCGATGGCGTATTGAACTGGTTCGAAGGCAACTGAGACAGAATGAAAAGGCACCGATCCAGGCACCATGCGGCCTGGCGACGAGTAGAGCAAAAGCTATACGTGCAAATGAGATTCCAGATCATTTACTTTTAAGATCGGTCAATTTGATTTAAGTCATGCTCATTTCCGCACAATTTGCAGGCTATTGCAAAAACCGGCGATGTGCATGCTACACTTCGGCCGTCTTATGGGGAGTAGCCTGCTTTCAGCATTGAAAGCGCCCATGTCAACATACTTGATGCGCCTCGATGCATCATGGCATGGGCAGCAGTCCGGCTTGGCGAGACCATCGACGTACCGAGCTACCGGTCAGGGGCGCGGTGTGTCGTGGTATCCGCCCCAGACCAGGAAGCACCCTCATGATTACCCTACCCGTCACCCTGCTGGCCTTCGGCATGTCCATGGATGCCTTTGCCGCTGCCATCGGCAAAGGCACGGCGCTGAATCGTCCCGGCCTGCGCGAAGCCATGCGCATCGGCCTGATCTTCGGTGTCATCGAATTCATCACCCCGCTGCTGGGCTGGCTGCTTGGCCAGACTGCCGCCCAATACGTCAGCCACTGGGATCACTGGATCGCCTTCGTGCTGCTGTGCTTCCTGGGTGGCCGCATGATCCTGTCGGGCGCACGCCCGGCCTCTGGCGAACCTGTCGTGCTGCAACGCCATCCTTTCTGGGTGCTGGCCGTGACCGGCATCGCCACCAGCATCGATGCTTTCGCCATCGGTGTGGGACTGGCCTTCCTGGATGTGCCCATCATCCCGGCTGCCATCGCAATTGGCATGGCCACGTTCACCATGACCACCCTGGGCGTTCTGCTGGGACGCGTACTCGGCAAGCTGGCCGGGCGGCAGGCAGAAATCCTGGGCGGCGTGCTGCTCATCGTGATCGGCGCGGTCATCCTGAAAGAACATCTGCTGCCTGCTGCATAAGACATGCGCCACCTTTTTCGAGGCGGCTTGCTTTCATGTCACTACCAGGCCGCGGCAAGCGCCGGCAGTCCCTGATGCGTCGGGAAAAACGGCAGGACGTCTTCAGCCAATTCCTGAATCACCTCGGCAGCAGGCCGCTCCGAGAACTGTATCCCCAGCGCGGCATGGTTGACTCCCGCCGCCTGCCATTCCTCCAGCAGGGCAATCAGGCCATTGCGCCCGGTGCGCAGGATGTACCCACCCTGCTGAGGCGTGCGCGGATAGTCAGGGTCGTCGACCAGATCCAGCCATTCATTCGTCATGTGCGGCCGAAACCCGCCATCGGGGATCAATGCGCGCCAGGCACGGATTTTCTCGGCCAGACGCCGCGGCCCATTGGGCGTATGCGTAGCGTCGGGATAGGTCAGCCAGCCATCCGCCTGTTCGGCAATCCAGGCCAGCGACTGCCCCGACGAACTGGTGACAATCAGCGGTATCGACCCGGCGGCAGGCTTGGGCAGGAACTCGGCAGCGTCGAAGTGCCCCAGTGGTGAATCCATCACCAGGCTGCCGGCCTGCATGAGCTGGCGAAAATACGTGACCGCCTGCGCGAAGCGTTCACCACGGTCCGCATGTTTCAACCCATAGGCCGGAAACTCGATAGGCCGGTCGCCCGAAGCGATGCCCATCACCAGGCGCCCTCCCGAGAGCTGGTCGATGGTAGCCGATGCCTTGGCCAAGTCAATCGGATGACGCAGAGAGAAAATGACACTGCCCGTTGCCAGTGCCACTCTCTTCGTCCGCGCAGCGAGAAAGGCCAGGTACGTGAAGGGATCGAACACCTGTCCGGCATCGCCAAACATCGGATCGAACAAGGGAACATCGCGCACCCATACGGCGGCAAAATCATGGCGATCGATCCGCTCCACCAGTTCTGCCTGCCCGGCCAGCACCTGCATGTCGCCTTCGTAAAAACGCAGCGGCAGAAAAATGCCGAGGGTCAGGTGATCGGGCATAAACATGCGACAGTAGCCGGGATGGCTCTGGAACGCTGAAAATGATGCGCCCTGGATTGCGGGAATCATGGCTGTAGTGTCCATCATGACGGCCTCCTTATGCGCCGGTCGCAGGTGCAGGCAGCGTGACGCCCTTGCGTACGGCAGGTCGCTGCGCCACGCGCTCATGCCAGGCGCTCATGTACCGGTGCTTGCTGAAATCAAAGCCGATGATTCTGGCAATATGTGTCCAGCCGAAGTGCGCAATATCGGCAATGGAGTACGCCTCCCCGGCCAGGTAGGGATGCCGGGCCAGACGACTATCCAGCACGGCGAATGCGTCTTCGGTCAGATACCGGTAGCGCTCGATGGCAGCCGGCACCCTGCCCTCGGCAAACAGTTCGAAATGCACACGCTGCCCGATGATCGGACCAACGCTGGACGAGTGAAATTGCAGCCACTTGATCGCCTCCCAGCGCGCTACCGGCGCTTGCGGCAGCAACCGGCCAGTCTTCTCGGCCAAATACAGCAGAATGGCGGCCGATTCGAACAACGTGATACCGGTTTCATCATCGGTGATGGCCGGGATACGTCCATGCGGATTCAGGGCCAGGAACGCCGGCTGCCGATGCTCGCCAGCCTCGATCCGGACATGCTGCAACCTGTAAGGCAGTCCCAGTTCTTCCAGGGCAATGGTCGTCTTGAAACCATTGGGCGAACTGTCGGTATAGAGATCAATCATCGCGTAACTCCCGAACGGGTGGTTTGCCCCGGCAGGATGGCTGTCGCGCAGACCAGCCCCACCAGAACCATGCAGGCAGAAATCAGGATGGCGTAGCTGAAGCCCTGAGCAGCGCTGCCGCCGCTGGCAAGTACGGCAATGCTGACCGCAACACCGACTGCCAGCCCTACCGCCGAGCCGACTTCCTGGGTCGTGGTGAGCATGCCGCCCGCCAATCCATGATCGGCCGCCTCGACGCCCTCGATGCCTGCCACTGTCCAGGCAGGAAAAGCGACGCCGTAGCCAATACCCGCGAGCAAGGTCCCCGGTAAAATGGATGTACTCCATGAGGCATCTGCCAACAACGATGCGCCCAGCAATGCCAGCCCACCGATAAACAGCACCATGCCACCAAGGATGACTGGCCTGGTGCCCGTTCTGGCGATCAGGGCAGGCCCGCCCCAGGCGCTGGAGAGCGTGAAGGCCATTGCCATCGGCAGCAGTCCCAGTCCGGTCTGCGTGGCAGTAAAGCCCAATACTTCCTGCATATAGAGAGCGACCACCACAAACGTCGGCCCCAATGCGGTATTGGCCAGCAAGGAAACAAGGTTCGCCCCTCCTGTCGAGCGCCGCCAGAAAATCGGCAGCGGCATCAATGGGGATTCGACCTTGCTTTCCACGCGCACGAACCCCGCCAGCAGGATCAGCGCCAGCAGAACCAGCCCGAAGGTCTCGGCAGAGGCCAGGCCGACATGCTCACTATTGGCAAAAGCGAAAACCAGCGTGGCGGCACCACTGGCAACCAGCACTGCGCCCCATATATCCAGATGTCCGGATGCGGTCCGGGCATCTGGCTTGCCGATGGGCAGCACCCCCGACAGGGCGATGGCCAGCATGCCGACCGGCACATTGATCCACAGCACCCAGCGCCACCCCAGCAGATCCGTGATGACGCCCCCCAGGATCAGGCCTGCCACGAACCCACTGGCCGCCACGGCCGTCCACGCACCCAGCGCCCGGTTGCGTTGCTGCGGATCGGAAAAAACCGTCAGCAGCAGCGAAAATGCAGCCGGAGAAAACATTGCAGCCCCCAAGCCCTGCATGGCGCGGGTGGCAATCAACATCGCCGGACTGTGTGAAAACCCGCCCAGCAACGAACCTGCCGTAAAGAGCGTCAATCCGATCAGGAATACGCGCCGCCGGCCAAACATATCAGCCGCTCGGCCCCCCAGCAGCAGAAAGCCTGCAATGGCTACGCCATACGCATTGATGACCCACTGCAGCCCTCCCGGTGTGAAACCCAGGCTCTGCTGAATCTGAGGCAGAGGAATCATGGTGATGGAAAAGTCGAGCAATGCAACGAATTGCGTAGTGCACAGCAGGATCAGGCATAGCCGCCAATGCGGATGAGTCATGAGGACAGTCCAATTAATATAGGTTTACTAAATAATCACATGAAAACTAAATTTTCGTTATCATGGCCTTATTCATAAAAAATCAGAAGCGATCATTTTTGCTTCTCTTATTTAGGAAAACTAAATCAGATGGCAACCTCAGTCCCTCTGCAAGCGCTGCGCACCTTTGTAGAAGTCGGTCAGCGGGGCAGCATCAAGGCCGCTGCCCAAGCCCTGCACGTCACCTCGGGTGCCGTCAGTCAGCAGATCCGATTGCTGGAAGAGCGGCTCGGGATGGCCCTGTTCATGCGGGAACGACAGGGCTTGCGCCTGACCGAAGCGGCTGCCAGCGTCCATCCTGCGCTGCTCGAAGCGTTCACGCAGATCGATACAGCCATGGATACGCTGGACGTACTCAAGGAACGCCAGAAGCTGACTGTCAGTACCGTCGCCACCTTTGCGGCATCCTGGCTGGTGCCTCGACTGGGACGTTTCAATGCGCGACATCCACAGATCGAGGTACGCGTCGAAGCGACGTCAGCCCTGGTGGACCTGCGCCGTGACCGGGTAGACGTGGCACTGCGGCACGGGCTGGGCAATTACCCTGGCCTTGAAAGCACGCGCCTGATGGCCCCCGTGCTGGTGCCGGTGGCCTGCCCGGACCTGGTCGCGGGCAATCCGCGCCTCAGGGAACCGGAAGACTGTCTGGGCTACCCGCTTCTGCACGATAGCGATCGAGCGGACTGGCCACTGTGGTTTGCGGCGCATGATGTGGCGGATGACCCGCGTGCCGAGCGCGGCACGGCGTTCGAGGACGACTACCTACTGATCCGGGCGGCCGCAGCGGGTCAAGGACTGGCCCTGGTGCCGCAGGAATATGCACGCGAGGAAATAGCCGACGGGCGTCTGGTGCAGGTGCTGGACAAGCCTTGGCCGGCGCGCTTCGCCTATTATCTGGTGACGCTTGCAGGGGCCATGCAGCGCCCGGAAGTCCAGGCGTTCGCAGACTGGATCAGGGAAGAAGCGCAGGCATCGACCTGAGCAACGCGCCGTGGCCTCAGCCTCGGGACGACACCAGCAACGTACCGTAGTCCAGATGATGCATGCATTCGCGAATGACCAGCAGCGTAGCCGCGAACACCCCACCTTCGGGCAACCCACGGCGGGCCGTGAGGCTGCCCTCGATGGCCGCAGCCAGATCGCCGAACCACAGTTCGATACGCTCGCGCGGTAGCGCCCCGACAAGCAGGGCATCGGCCGGCAGGCCTGCCATTGCCCGCATCTGTGCGGTGCAGTCCCCCTGGTACAGCAAGTCCTTGCCACCAGCAGGCACTGCGGTGGTCGCCATGATGCTGTCCTCGACATCGGCGATGGCCTGCTCCATCTGCCCGGCATTGGGCCAGCCGTCACCCCAGTTCCGGGTCAGTGCCCCGACACCGGCACCAGCCAGCACAAAGGTTTCCAAAGCAGCGCCTTTTCCTGTCACAATAATGCTTTGCTCGACACCGACATGCAACAGCGCACCCGCCTCGCGGCCCTGCCCATCGCCCGGCAAGCGGCTCGCCTGCTCCATTGCGGTCCTGTGATCCAGCGATAACCCGGAAAACTGCATCGCGTACGCTCCATTGGTATTCGATCCCATCATTCTCCCATCTCCGCGCTTCCATGCAAATCGTTGATTTCTTCATGCAGTTGTTCGATTTCATCCTGCATATCGACGTTCACCTTCCCGAACTGATCGCCTCCTATGGCAACTGGATCTATGCGATCCTGTTCCTGATCATTTTCTGCGAGACCGGGCTGGTCGTTACGCCACTGCTGCCGGGCGACTCCCTGCTGTTCGTGACCGGGGCACTGTCCGCCCTGCCGGACACACCGCTCAATGTCCACCTGATCGCCGCGCTGCTGCTGGTTGCAGCCATTGCCGGCGACGCCGTCAACTACACCATCGGCAAGCACTTCGGCCATATTCTTTTCAGCAATCCCGACTCGCGTATTTTCAAGCGCAAGCACCTGACGATGGCGCAGTTGTTCTACGAAAGGCACGGCAAGGCCACCATCATCATTGCCCGGTTCATGCCCATCGTGCGCACGTTCGCGCCGTTCGTGGCCGGCATGGGTTCGATGCACTACCGCACTTTCCTGCTCTACAACGTAATCGGTGCGCTGCTCTGGGTCCTGCTGTTCGTCTATGCAGGCTACCTGTTCGGCAATCTGCCCATCGTGCAGAACAATCTCAGCCTGCTGATCGTCGCGATCATCATCCTGTCGGTCATGCCCGGTGTGATCCAGTTCATCCGCGTACGCCGGGCCCAGCGCCAACAGCGCACCTGAGCCTCCAGTTTGGAATACACTAAACGTTTCCTCCCTTCCTCCTGACGGAACCGCATCATGAGTACCGACACCGCCCAGCCGTCCCTGGCTTTCAGCATCAAGCGCACTGCGCACCCCCGCCCCGACGGCGAACGTGCGGACATTCTCGTCAACCCCGGTTTCGGCAAGCATTTCACGGATCACATGGCGGCCATCGACTGGAGCGTCGAACAAGGCTGGCATGATGCACGCATCCAGCCCTACGGTCCCCTGCAGCTCGATCCCGCTTCGTCAGTCCTGCATTACGGCCAGGAAATCTTCGAAGGCCTGAAGGCCTATCGCCACGCCGACGGTTCAGTCTGGACCTTCCGTCCCGAAGCCAACGGTGCCCGCCTGCAGCGCTCGGCCCATCGCCTGGCCCTGCCCGAACTGCCGGTCGACCTGTTCGTGGAATCGATCCGCCAACTGGTCCAGGTCGATCAGGCCTGGGTACCCTCCGCACCCGAAACCAGCCTGTACCTGCGCCCCTTCACCATCGCCAACGAAAGCTTCCTGGGCGTACGTGCCGCGCAACGCGCTGCCTATTATGTGATCGCCAGCCCGGCAGGTGCCTACTTCGCCAAGGGCGTGGCACCGGTATCGATCTGGCTGTCGAGCGACTACACACGTGCCGGGCGTGGCGGTACGGGCGCAGCCAAGTGCGGCGGCAACTATGCAGCCTCGCTGCTGCCCCAGCAGGAAGCCTACGCCAATGGCTGCTCGCAGGTTCTGTTCCTGGATGCGGTGGAAAACAAGTATCTGGAAGAACTGGGCGGCATGAACCTGTTCCTGGTACGCAAGGATGGCACGCTGCTCACGCCGGCACTGTCGGGCAGCATCCTCGAGGGCGTGACCCGCGCCAGCATCATCCAGCTGGCACGCGATCGCGGCCATGCCGTCGAAGAGCGTCGCATCAGCATCGATGACTGGCGTGAAGGCGTGGCATCCGGCGACATCGTCGAAGCCTTTGCCTGCGGTACGGCTGCGGTGGTCACGCCAATCGGCCAACTCAAGGGACACGACTTTTCCGTGGGCGATCCCGATGCGCCTGCCGGCAAGGTCACCCTGGCATTGCGCCAGGAACTGACCGATATCCAGCATGGCCGCGCCCCGGACCGCTACGGCTGGCTGACACGCCTGGCCTGATCAGGACCCAGAACCAAAACCTGCCACAAAGGCCCCGATTTCCGGATATCAATCCAGCAACCGGGGCCTTTGCTTTTGGCTAATTTTCACTTCAGACCGCATCATTCAACCCGGCTAACCAGGTACGTACACCTGCTGCCGCTACCTTGCCGCTGGCCATGCTGGCGGTCAGCAGATAGCCTCCGGTCGGCGCATCCCAGTCCAGCATTTCGCCGGCACAGAACACACCCGGCAAGGCATGCAGCATGCCGCCGGTATCCACCGCCGAAAAACGTACCCCACCAGCCGAACTGATGGCCTCTTCCAGGGGACGCATCGACACGATCTGCAACGGCAAGGCCTTGATGCCGGCCGCCAATCGCGCCGGATCGGCATAGACCTCGGCACCAAGGCTCTCGCGCAGCAACGCCATCCTGGCCCCCTTGAGACCCAGCCGGCTCTGCAGGTGCGATGACCAGGAACGCGCGCCGCGTGGCCGTGCCACTTCCGCAGCCACCCAGGCGGCATCGCGTTGCGGCAGCAGGTCCAGCCAGATCCAGGCCCGGCCTGCTTGCTGCAAGGCATCGCGGATTCGAGCCGAATGGGCATAGATCAGCCCTCCCTCCAGCCCATGACGTGTCACCATGCACTCCCCCCGCCGCCAGGCAGGGGCCAGGGCAGGATCCTGAACCGACAGCGCAATGCCCTTGAGCGGCTGGCCGGCATGCAATTGCCTGAAATGATCGCTCCAGTCCAGGTTGACGCCGGCATTGGATGCCAGCAGCGGCGCAATCTCTACACCCTTTTCCCGTAACAGGGGTACCCATGCGGCATCCGAGCCCATGCGCGGCCAACTGCCACCGCCCAGCGCCAGGACCACAGCCCGGGGCTGCACGCTGCGTGGTCCAGCAGGTGTCTGGAACTGCAATGCACCGCTTTCGTCCCATCCCTGCCAGCGGTGACGCCTGTGCAGCACGACACCGGCCTCTGCCAGCCGTATCAGCCATTGGCGCAGCAAGGGCGCAGCCTTCATGCCGACCGGGAACACCCGACCCGAAGAACCCACGAAAGTCTCGATCCCCAGCCCATGCGCCCAGTTGCGCAAGGCTTCGGCATCGAAGACATCGAGCCAGGCCGCCACCGGCGTCGAAGGTTCGTAGCGCCGTTCGAAACTGGCCCTGGGCTCGGTATGGGTCAGGTTGAGTCCGCCACGTCCGGCCAGCAACAGCTTGCGGGCTGGCGAAGGCATGGCATCGAACACTTCAACAGCAAAACCGGCAGCCGCCAGATCGCCTGCCGCCATCAATCCTGCCGGCCCCGCTCCCACCACCGCGACCTTCGGCCGGCCGTTTCCAATATCTTCTGACAACTCGGTACCCCCGCAAACCCCAAGCGTATAATCATAACCTTGCCCAGGCCACGCCGGCCCGGGCAGCACATGCAAGGAGAGGCCATGAGACACCTGATGCACTACATGCGCCAGCTGAACCAGCGCCGCATGTATACGTTCTACCTGATGCCGTCGCGCCCGCGCCGGCCCGTCGACGCCACGCTGGATCTGCTGCTGCACGATCGTGGTGCGTTCCGCGAAGACCGTGCCCGGTCGCTGCGCGAGATGTTCGCCGAGATCGAGTACGAAGACAGCGACGACGATCCACGCTAGGGCGCATCAACCGTCCGACAGGAGTCGTGCTCAAGGCTCCCTGAATCCGATACCCGCCTCTCTGCCTTTTTTGCCACCATGCCCGTTTCTTTCCTGACTGCGGACACGTCGGCACTGCGTGCTGCGCACCGTGCCCTGTCTTGCCTGTTCGTCACACTCCTGCTCTGCCTGCTGCCTCAGTTCGCTGTGGCCCAGGATCTGGATGCCGCAACAGCCTACGACAATCTGAGGCAGCAATTCGCAGAATTGCCCACGAATATCGGCGATAGCCTGCCCGACAACGACTTGCTTGCGCTGCGTGATCGCGCCCTGGCCATCCGGACGGAAGCCGTCACCCTGAGCGAAAGCCTGCCTGGCCGGATTGATGGACTGCAGACCCGCCTGACGGGCCTGGGCGAAGCTGGAGCCGACGAACCGGCAGACCTGGTAGTCCAGCGAACCCTGTTGCAGGCCCAGCGGACGGCCTTGCAGACACAGGCCAGCCTGGTCAATGTACTCATCCTGGATACCGATCAGGTGCTGGAGAAAATCGCCAGCATCCGTCGTGAACGCTTCCATGCCCAACTGGGACAGCGCACGCCATCCATTGTTTCCGGCACCCTGTGGCATGACCTGCTGCAGGAAAAACGCCCCGATCTGCGCCGCACCCAGGCCATCCTTGCCGACATCGGCACCAGCATCAAGGCGACACCGATCTGGATCTGGGCGGTCATCCTGCTGTGGATCGGAGCCATCCTTGTCCTGCAAACCCGGCTGCGCAAGCGACTGGACCGTCTCTCGGCCACGCGCCTGCCCACACGCCGGTTGCGGCGGGCTGCCCACGCCTGGATGCTGACCGGCCTGGCAACGCTGGCCCCCGTATTGGTACTGGAAGGACTGAACCTGGGCGTCAGTTGGTATGATCCTTTCTCGTTGCCGGTACGTGATGCCATTCAGGGCTTCATCGGCATTGTCGGCTTCGGCGGGTTTGCAGCCGGCCTCGGTATTGCACTGCTGTCGGCCAGCAAGCCGGCCTGGCGTCTTCCCCCCCTGCACGATGCCACCGCCATCGCATTGCGACCCCTGCCCCTGATCGGTGCCTTGCTGATCGTGCTGAGCTGGCTGATCGAGCAATCCGCCCAGTGGCTGGGCCTGGGCCTGACACTGACCGTCTGGCTCAATTCGATCCTGTCGCTGGCCACCGCACTTTCCGCCATCTACGCGCTGCTGCGGCTGCGCAAGCTGCGCCATCAGGGCATCCAGCCCTTCCAGGACGATACCGACAACACCTGGCTGGCCCGCGTCCTATTTCGCTGGCAGCATGCCCTGGCCGCGCTGACCTGGGCAGCGCTCATCATCAGTGTGGCACTGCTGCTGATCGGCTACGTGGCACTCGGCAGTTTCATTCTCCGGCAGATGATCTGGGTCGTGGTCATCCTGAGCGCGGCCTACCTGCTGTCGGTCACGATCAACGACAGCACGGCCCTGCTCTCGGAGCGGGCCGCCCACGCCGCACAGGACGATGGCGACATCCAGGCGACCAGGCCTGCCGGCAGCAAGCAGTTCATCGTCCTCTGCTCGGGCATCCTGCAACTGGGTATTTTCATCCTGACAGTCATGCTGCTGCTGGCCCCCTATGGACAGGGGCCGCTCGACCTGATGCGCTATTTCAGCCAGTTGCGTGGCAGTTTCCAGCTTGGCACCATCGATATCCGCCCCAGCCTGCTGCTGCAGGGTGCTCTGGTGCTGCTGCTGGGCATCGCCGCCGTCAAGGCCGTACAGCGCTGGCTGGCAGAACGCCTCTTGCCGGCCACCCGCATGGATCGCGGGCTGCAGGTCTCCATCACCACCCTGGCAGGCTACATGGGTTATGTCATCGCCCTCTCGGTGGCCCTGAGCAGCATCGGTATCAGCTTCGAGCGGGTCACCTGGATCGCCAGTGCGCTGTCGGTCGGGATCGGCTTCGGGCTGCAGGCCATCGTACAGAATTTCGTATCCGGTCTGATCATGCTGGCCGAGCGTCCGGTCAAGGTCGGCGACTGGGTTTCCCTCAACGGCATCGAGGGCGACATCAAGCGCATCAACGTGCGGGCGACTGAGATCCAGATGGGTGATCGATCAACCGTCATCATGCCGAATTCGGAATTCATCACCAAGGCCGTGCGCAACGTCACCCACGAGCATGCCATGGGCCGGGTCCAGTTCACCCTGCCGCTGCCGCTGAGTGTCTCCCCGGCCATCGTGCGTACGGTACTGCTGGAGGCATTCTCCCAGCACCCCGCCATCCTGCCGGCCCCGGCACCTGCCGTAACACTGGAAGACATCAACAGCAGCGGCAACCTGGTCTTCAAGGCAACCGGCTACGTCAATTCGCCACGCACAGCCTCGGGAGCACGCAGCGCAATTCTGTTCGATGTGTTCGAACGCCTGGCTGCAGCCGGTATTCCGCTCAGCAGCCCGGCCTCCATCGTGGTCAGCCAGGCCCAGCCACCAGAGCCGACATCAGACCACGAATAGCAGACCCACCGTCGCAAACAGCATGACGGCAAAGAGACGGCGCAACATGATTTCGGGCAGACGGTAGGCCAGCTTGACCCCCTGCGGCACGAACAGCAGGCTGCCCATGGCCAGTGGCACGCCCACCGACCAGTCGGCCTGCCCTGCCCAGGCATAGGTACCAAGCGCAATGGCTGTTCCAGGGATGATCATGCTCAGGGCAAATCCCTGCGCTGCCCGCTGCGAGAGTCCATAGATCGACGTCATCAGTGGCACTGCCAACACACCGCCGCCAACACCGAAGAATCCACCCAGCACCCCGGCGAACACGCCCAGCACTGCCGCCTGCCGTGGTCCGAGGTGGCGGCCAGGCCGGTCGGGCTCGGCCGCCTGTGCCAGCGCCGGGCGGCATGTCTGCCAGACGTAGAACACCCCGATGATTGCCAGGAATACCGCAAAACCGCGCCGCAGCGTCACAGGGTCGAGACCCAGCGCCAAGTGGGCACCTCCCCACGAGGCCATGATGCAGGTCACGGCACCCGCCATGGCCGCACGAAAATCGATACGCGCATGCTGGTTGTACTTGCGCACAGTCAGGATGATGGCGGGCAACACCATGATGATGGAAGTGCCCTGCGCCAGTTGCTGGTCCATGCCCAGGATCAGACTCAGCGCAGGAATGGCGATCAGGCCACCACCGATCCCCAGCATGCCGCCGGTAAACCCGATCAGCGCGCCTGCCGCCAGACACGCTGCAAACACCCACACCACACTCACCTGCCACTCCCATCCATGTAAATTGGCCTAGAATGGTACGCTGGTCCCTCACAAATACCAAATCATGCCTATTCAGATCCGCCGCCTGGACGCAACCACTCTGCGTGCCGCCCGTACCGCAGGCATGATCGGCACCCTGCTGGTGCTCACAGCCTGCGCCAGCCCTGCCGACATTGCAGTCGGCACCGCCCAGGCCGACATCTATGCACGCTTTGGCCTGCCGACACACACCTGCCCCCTGCCCGATGGCGGCCAACGCCAGATATGGTCCCAGCAGCCCAACGGGCAATATGCCTGGGCGCTGGAAACCAACGCCAGCGGCACCGTACAAAGCAACGAGCCCGTGCTGACGGATGCCTCATTCCAACGGCTGGCAACAGGCCGCTGGACGCCCGAGCAGGTCGTCTGTGCCTTCGGTCCGCCCGCCGAAATCGGCGAGGTCGGCCTGCCCAGCGTCAGGCAGACTGTATGGTCGTACCGCTACCGCCAGGACCATGTCTGGAATTCGCTGATGTATGTGTATTTCGGCAACGGCGATACCGTTACCCGGTTTCATCCTGGCCCCGACCCACGCTATGAAGTCAAGGATGGCAGTTGGCTGCGCTGATGCCATGAAAAAAGGAGCCCATCACAGGCTCCCGGTCGATCACTCCGAATCTGTCGGCGGCGCGACTCGGCGCTCGTGCTGCAACTGGCGAGCCCGCTGCCAGCGCCAGACCAGCAGGAACCAGCCTGAAATGCCATACACAACGAACAGGCCAAACAGCACCAGCGGCGGATCGCTGGAAATGAAGACGAACACCACCACCACGATCAACAGAGCCCAGAACGGCACGCTGCGCCCCAGCGCAAAGCTCTTGCCGCTGTAGAACGGTGCATTCGAGACCATGACCGTGCCGGCATAGATGGTCAGGCCAAAGGCAATCCAGACCAGCAGGTCGCTCTGCACAGGGAACTTGTTGTCCACCGACAGCCAGACAAAACCCGCCACCAGGGCCGCCGCAGCAGGACTGGGCAACCCCTGGAAGAAACGCTTGTCGACAATCGCAATGTTGGTGTTGAAACGCGCCAGCCGCAGTGCCGCGCCCGCCACATAGATAAATGCTGCCAGCCAGCCCCAGCGCCCGAGATCCTTGAGCGCCCATTCATACATGACCAGCGCCGGTGCCACGCCAAACGAGATCATGTCGGACAGCGAATCGTACTGTTCGCCGAACGCCGACTGGGTATTGGTCAGGCGCGCCACGCGGCCATCCATGCCGTCGAGCACCATGGCCACGAAAATGGCAATGGCAGCGGCCTCGAACTGATCGTTCATGGCCTGGACCACCGCATAGAATCCTGCGAACAGGGCCGCAGTCGTAAAGGCATTGGGCAGGAGATAGATACCGCGCCTGCGCAACTCTGGATCAGGCTTGAAGGGTGCCATGGTGAGCCTTGTCAAAAATAATCAGTCGGCCTGCGCACGCAGGACTTCGAGACCGCCCAGGTACGGGCGCAGCGCTGCCGGGATGGCAATGCTGCCATCTTCGCGCTGACCGTTTTCCAGCACGGCGACCAGTGCCCGGCCCACGGCCAGGCCGGAACCATTGAGCGTGTGCACCAGGGCCGGCTTGCCCTGCGCGGGACGATAGCGAGCCTGCAGGCGGCGGGCCTGGAAAGCCTCGCAATTGGACACCGACGAAATCTCGCGCCAGGTATTCTGGGCTGGCAGCCAGACTTCCAGGTCATAGGTCCGCGCTGCGCTGAAGCCCATGTCGCCGGTGCACAGCTGGACCACGCGGTACGGCAGTTCCAGCCGCTGCAGCACGGTTTCGGCATGGCGCACCATCTCTTCGAGCGCTTCGTGGGAATGCTCCGGATGCACGATCTGTACCATTTCGACCTTGTCGAACTGGTGCTGGCGGATCATGCCACGCGTATCGCGACCACCGCTGCCGGCCTCGGAGCGGAAGCACGGCGTATGCGCCGTCAGGCGGATCGGCAGGTCGGTTTCGGCAACGATCTCGTCGCGCACGGTGTTGGTCAGCGAAATCTCGGATGTCGAGATCAGGTACAGGTCCTCGCGCGGCACGGGCTGGCCGTTCTCGTCCAGCGACTCGCCACCCTTGGTGACCCAGAACATGTCATCCTTGAACTTGGGCAACTGGCCGGTACCATACAGCGTGGCCGTATTGACGATGTAGGGCGTGTAGCACTCGGTATAGCCATGCTCGGTCGTCTGCAGGTCCAGCATGAACTGTGCCAGGGCGCGGTGCAGCCGTGCAATCGGCCCACGCATGAAGGCAAAGCGCGACCCGGACAGCTTGACGGCGGTTTCGAACTCAAGGCCCAGCGGCTCGCCCAGCGCCACGTGATCCCGCGCACCGACGGCACCGGCCTGCAGGCTGGCTTCGGTCACGCCTTCGGGCAACCAGCGGCGCACTTCGACATTGGCGCTTTCATCCGGGCCAACCGGAACGGCGTCGTTGGGCAGATTGGGCACCGACAGCAACATGCCGTTCAATTCTTCCTGCAGGGTGCCGAGTTTTTCCTCGAGTTGCTTGAGCTGGGCAGGAATCGCCTGCGATTCGGCCAGTACGGCACTGGCATCCTCGCCCTTGGATTTGAGCTGGCCGATCTGCTTGGCCAGGGCATTGCGCCGTGCCTGCAGGCTTTCGGTCTCGACCTGCACCGATTTGCGCTCGGACTCCAGGCTGTTGAAGCGTGCTTCGTCGAAGGCGAAGTTGCGGCTCTTGAGTTTCTGGACGACAGTCGCGAGGTCTTTGCGCAGCAGTGCGGGGTCTAGCATGGTGTCTGGAGTGCCTTGAAAATGTGATTCGGGAGTTCAGCCCTTCTCCGGCTTGGGCTTCGACTGGCGCGCCTGCGCATCGAGCTGCCGGAGAAAAGCGAGCTTGTCGCTGATTTTAGCCTCTAGCCCGCGATCTGTCGGCTGGTAGAAACGGGCTTTCAGACCATCGGGAAAATACTGTTCCGCCGCCGCATAGCCGTGCGGCTCGTCATGGGCATAGCGGTAGGCCTTGCCATGGCCCAGCGCCTTCATCAGCTTGGTAGGCGCATTGCGCAGGTGAATGGGAACCGGCGCGCTGCCATGCTCGGCGGCATACTTGCGCGCCGCCTTGTAGGCATTGTAGACCGCGTTGGACTTGGCCGCGCAGGCCAGGTAGACCACCGCCTGCGCCAGTGCCAGTTCGCCCTCCGGCGAACCCAGGCGCTCGTAGAGATCAGCACCATTGAGCGCCAGCTCGGTCGCACGGGGATCGGCCAGCCCGATATCCTCGACCGCCATGCGCACGATACGCCGTGACAGGTAGCGCGGATCGGCACCGCCATCGAGCATGCGCGCGAACCAGTAGAGCGCGGCATCGGGATCGGAACCACGCACGGCCTTGTGCAGCGCGCTGATCTGGTCGTAGAAAGCATCACCGCCCTTGTCGAAGCGGCGCAGGTTCTGCGACAGCGCCACTTCAAGCCAGGCGCTGTCTACCGTGTCGCGACCGGCAGCCAATGCCGCCTCGGTCACCACCTCGACGGCATTGATGACGCGCCGGGCATCGCCATCGGCCCAGGCCGCCAGTTGCACCCGTGCCTCGGCAGCAAAGTCGATACCGGACAACTGCGCCACCGCCCGATCCACCAGTTCCTGCAGCTCCTCGGCACTGAGCGGTTCGAGCACATAGACGCGGGCACGCGACAGCAATGCGGAATTGACCTCGAAAGACGGATTCTCGGTCGTGGCACCAATGAAAGTGAACAGGCCGCTTTCGACGTAAGGCAGGAAGGCATCCTGCTGGGCCTTGTTGAAGCGATGCACTTCATCCACGAACAGGATGGTGCGCAGCCCCTGCCCCTGCGCGATCTGTGCCGTCTGCACCGCATCACGAATATCCTTGACGCCGCCCAGCACTGCCGAGATGGCAATGAAGCGGGCCTCGAAGGCATCGGCCATCAGTCTTGCCAGCGTGGTCTTGCCCACGCCTGGTGGCCCCCAGAAAATCATGGAATGCGGGCGACCCGATTCGAACGCCACGCGCAGTGGCTTGGCCGGTCCGACCAGATGCTTCTGCCCGACCACATCATCGAGCGTGCGCGGCCGCAGGCGCTCGGCCAGCGGCACATGGGCGGGATCGACCGATCCCTTGAAAAGGTCTTGCGAGTCGTCCGCCATGCTGCCCTACATGCGAACCACGTCCACGCCATCCGGCGCGGAGAAATGGAACTCTGCGGCCGGCAGGGTCGGATTGACCTGGATATTGCTCAGGCGGATGCGGGTTTTCTGTCCAAAGGCATCCAGCAGCTCCAGCACCTCGGGCAACGATTCGCCAAAGCCGATATCCACATGGCTGAAACCGGCATCGGTCTGGCGCGGTGTGGCGCGCAGCCATACCAGGCCATCGCGGGCCGGTTGAGACTCCAACGTGAAATTCTCTTCCAGCGAAGTCGAGCCGAACAGCAAGGCTGCCGGCGAAGCACCCAGCGCCTGGCTCATCGGCCGGATGCTGACCTGCAACAGGTCGGGATCGTACTGATAGAGTTGCTGGCCATCGGCCAGAATCAACTGCTCGAAAGGCTGATCCACCGCCCAGCGAAACTTGCCGGGGCGCTCGAACGAAAAACGCCCGGTCTGCATGGCCGACAGCGACTGCCCCTGGGGATCGCGGCTTTCCTGGCTGAACTGGCCGGTCGCGGTCTTGACGGTGGCAGTGAAGCGCTGCAACAGGGCACGGGCATCACCGCCCTGCTGGCGCTGCGCCTGCGCAACCTGCCCACTCCCGGCCACGACTTCCGTGACCCGCAACTCGCCGGCCGGTGTCCCCTGAGCCTGCGCGTGCGCCATGCCAGCGGCCAGCACCACGGCACCGCAGGCCTGTACCAGCCCGACCGCAGTCGGGTTCAAAACAGCCTGGGTCATCAATACGCGTATTTTCATTCCTGCTCCTCGTGCATGGGTGCCAGGATTTCCCGGTTGCCATTGGACTGCATGGGCGATACGACCCCGGATTGTTCCATTTGTTCCAGCAGGCGAGCGGCCCGGTTGTAACCGATGCGCAGATGACGCTGCACCAGCGAAATCGAGGCACGTTTCTGCTTGAGCACGATGGCCACGGCCTGATCGTAGAGCGGATCGGCCTCGGCGTCGGCAAAGCCGGAAATCCCCACGCCGTCGCCAGTCTCACCCTCACCACCGCCGTCAAGCAAGCCATCCACATAATTGGGCTCGCCCTGTGCCTTGAGATGCTCGACCACGCGATGTACCTCGTCATCAGAGACGAAAGCGCCGTGTACCCGGATCGGCAGCCCCGTACCCGAGGGCATGTAGAGCATGTCACCCATGCCCAGCAGGCTCTCGGCTCCCATCTGGTCGAGAATGGTGCGCGAGTCGATCTTGGACGAAACCTGGAAGGCGATCCGGGTCGGAATATTGGCCTTGATCAGGCCGGTGATTACATCGACGCTGGGCCGCTGCGTCGCCAGGATCAGGTGGATACCGGCCGCGCGGGCCTTCTGTGCCAGACGGGCGATCAGTTCTTCGATCTTCTTGCCCACCACCATCATCAAGTCGGCCAGTTCGTCGATGACCACCACCACCATGGGCAGCTCGTGCAGCGGTTCAGGCGCATCGGGGGTCAGCGAGAACGGATTGGGGATGGTTTCCGACTTTTTGGCGGCGTCGCGGATCTTGGCGTTGTAGCCCGCCACGTTGCGCACCCCCAGCTTGCTCATCAGCTTGTAGCGCTTCTCCATCTCGGCCACGCACCAGTTGAGTGCGTTGGCCGCATGGCGCATGTCGGTCACGACCGGTGCCAGCAGGTGCGGAATCCCCTCGTACACGCTCATTTCGAGCATCTTGGGATCGATCAGGATCAATCGCACCTGGGTAGCATCGGCCTTGTACAGCAGCGACAGGATCATGGCATTGATCCCGACCGACTTGCCCGAGCCGGTGGTACCGGCCACCAGCAGGTGCGGCATCTTGGCAAGGTCAGCCACCACCGGATTGCCGGCGATGTCCTTGCCCAGCGCCATGGTCAGCACCGAAGCGGCACCATGATAGGTCTGCGAACCGATAATCTCGGTCAGGCGCACGGTCTGGCGACGCGGATTGGGCAGTTCCAGCCCCATCAGGTTCTTGCCGGGGATGGTTTCGACCACCCGGATATTGACCAGACTGAGCGCCCGCGCCAGATCCTTGGCCAGGTTGACGATCTGGCTGCCCTTGACGCCGGTCGCCGGCTCGATCTCGTAGCGGGTGATGACCGGCCCGGCCTGGGCCGCCACCACCGTAACCTGCACACCAAAGTCCGCCAGTTTTTTCTCGATCAGGCGGGACGTGAATTCGATGGTTTCGGCCGACACCGTTTCCTGGCTGGCCTGGGCTTCATCGAGCAGCGACAGCGCCGGCAGGTCGCCACTGCTCGGTTCGTTGAACAGCGCCTGCTGCTTTTCCAGCTCGATGCGCGGGGATTTCGGCACTTCGGTAATCGCGGGCTCGATCCGTATCGGCTGCTCGTGCACCATCTTTTCCTGCTTGGCCACGACCTGCTCGGTGCGCACTGCCTTGGCGACCTTGCCGACCTGCCGGTCCTGCCGCGCCACATACCATTGACGTGCCCGGCTGATCAGCCGCTCGACCTGGGAGCCGACACGCTCGGCCACCATCAGCCAGGAAAAATTGAAGAACAGGCTCAGGCCAATCGCCAGCAGTACCAGCAGCACCAGGGTGCCGCCCGTGAAGCCGAGCCCGGTTTCGATCCAGCTGGCCCAGGCCTGGCCGATCACGCCCCCCGCCCCGCTGCCGCCTTCGCGCCCACCCGGCAGATGCAGGTCAGCCAGTCGCTGGTTGAGCCGCAGCGCCTCGATGCCGACCGAACCTGCCAGCACCATCACGAAACCGACTGCCTGCTCCCAGCGTACGCGCGGCAGCACCTCGGGCTGGCCGGGTTCCTTCCACCAATGGCTGGCCAGCCGGCGATAGCCGGCATAGACGCGATGCAGCAGCAGCACGACCCACCACCAGGCCGACAGGCCGAACAGGTACAACAGGATATCGGACAGCCAGGCACCGAATGCCCCGCCCCGGTTATGGATGGAAGCACTCTGCACCGAATGCGACCAACCGGGATCGGCGGCATTCCAGGTGAACAGTACCAGCGCCAGCCAGCAGGCCAGCGCAGCAAACACGATCCAGCGAGCCTCGCGCAGCAGATTGGAAAGCTTGCTCTGCAAGGGCGAAGGTCCGTTGCGCGTATTGCGGGAAGCCCGGCTGGCGCGGGCTGGACGGGGAGATTCTGCGGTCGTTCGGGACATGGGGCAATTATAAGCAATCCGCCGCCCGGCACACCGTCATGGCCATATCCGGTCACACTACTATAATGGCCCGCATCATCGGCCAGGCCGATTCCCCTCGTTTTTCCGGAAAGCACACTCTATGTCAGACGCCAAACACTTCAAGGTCCTGATCCTCGGATCGGGCCCTGCCGGCTACACCGCCGCCGTCTATGCCGCCCGCGCCAACCTGCAGCCAGGCCTGATCACCGGCATCGCCCAGGGCGGTCAGTTGATGACCACCACCGAAGTGGACAACTGGCCCGCCGATCCCGGCGGCGTACAGGGCCCCGAACTGATGCAGCGCTTCCTGGAACACGCCGAACGCTTCAACACCCAGATTACCTTCGACCACATCCACACGGTCAGACTGGAACAGCGGCCCTTCGTACTTGAAGGCGACAGCGGCACCTACACCTGCGATGCACTCATCCTCGCCACCGGGGCATCGGCCAAATATCTGGGCCTGCCGTCCGAGACCGCCTTCATGGGCAAGGGTGTGTCGGCCTGCGCCACCTGCGATGGCTTCTTCTATCGCAACAAGGAAGCCATCGTGATCGGTGGCGGCAACACCGCCGTCGAGGAAGCGCTGTACCTGTCCAACATCTGCAGCACCGTCACCCTGGTCCATCGCCGCGACAGCTTCCGAGCCGAACCCATCCTGGTCGACAAACTGATGGACAAGGTCGAAAACGGCAACATGCGCCTCAAGACCTTCCGCGAACTCGATGAAGTGCTCGGCGACGACAGCGGCGTGACCGGCGTGCGGCTGCGCGATCCGCGCACTGGCGCAACCGAGGAGATCGGCACGGCCGGTGTCTTCATCGCCATCGGCCACCACCCCAACACCGATATTTTCCAGGGCCAGTTGGACATGCAGGATGGCTACATCGTCACCCGTGGTGGCCACCAGGGACTGGCCACCATGACCTCGGTGCCCGGCGTATTCGCTGCCGGCGACGTACAGGATCAGATCTATCGCCAGGCGATTACCAGCGCCGGTACGGGCTGCATGGCCGCCCTGGACGCACAGCGGTGGCTGGAGAATGAGCAGAACTAAACCCCGCAACGGACTGGCGGCACTGCGCGGCCTCGTGCCGGCGGTGTCGCAAGACGCCTCCAAGCGCACAGCCCCGGCCCGTACGGCCAGCCAATCTGGTGGCCGTGTCCTGGAGGCCTCCCCTGTGCCACACGACACGACCGAGACAGACCTGTTCCGCAAAGCGATAGGAGAAGTTGCACCGGTACGCGCCGTTTCCCAGCGCCATGCATCCGGGCAACAGCCCCGTCGCGCCCTCGATCCCGAGGCGCTGGAACGACGTCGACAGGCAGCCGTCACGGCAGATGCCGCACAGGCTGCAGCCGAGGCAGCACAGCAGGCCGCCCGCGCAGCCCTGAACCCACGCCTGGCCAGTGCCATGGCATCGATCAGCCTGGAAGAAATATCGTCAGAGCATCATCGCCACGGCGGCTATCTGCAACCGGGGGCCGATCTCAGCATCCTGGCAAAACTGCACCAGGGACAATGGGGCGTGCAGGCACACGTAGACTTGCACGGCCAGACCCTGGCCGAGGCCGAACTGGCCGTGCACGATTTTCTTTCCAACTGCAGCCGCAACCGGCTCCGCTGCGTATTGATCGTGCACGGCAAGGGGCACGGCTCAAGCGGCAGCCAGCCCGTATTGCGGGAACATGTGCGCCAGTGGCTGCGCTGGCACACCGATGTGCAGGCCTTTATCGAGCCAGGGGAAACCTATGGTGGCGCGGGTGCTGCGCTGGTATTGCTGCGCAAGGGACAGAAAGCGGTAGCTGAATAAAGCCCCCCATCATGCTTGCTTGTATACGGGGCAACCTGCAGGTGTGAAAACGCCCTGATTACCGGCAAGCCATCACCGTCTCTGGCCACACTCAGGAAATATGCAGCGGCACTGGGCAAAAGGCTGGAAGTACGGTCATCTGACCGCCTTCCCGCCCAGGCCCTCTGGATCAGTTGTGGCTGGCCTTCCAGCTACCGTTGGCTTGCTTGCAGAACCAGTACTTCCAGTTTTCATCTGCATTGGCCTGGCTGATCCGAGCATCCAGCAGGCGACACGTACCTGCCGAATCAGTCTGAACGGTCTGCTCCGGGGTCAACACGATCTGGACAGGCGTTCGGCGGGCGCGGTTGCCATGGCTGCTGGTCCACTCGGTCTGCTGGCCATCGGCCATGTCGTTGAGCACCACCCCCACGGTGGCCTGCAATGATGGCGCATCCGCCGCAGGAATGCGTGAAATGATCGAATTGTTCAGGAACGACAGCGGTGCCGCCCCCGACAGTGCAGGCATGACGCCCACGGTCGCCAATACGCAGCAGCCCAGGATTTTTTTCATATGGTTCTCCTCAAACACGCCAGGCTGGTGCGCCAGCCCATCTGACGCTGCGGATCCCTGCCGACGGGCAAAATCATACACCACCCAGGATGCCCGACTGCGGGGCCTGAAAAGCAACAGGGCCAACCGTTTTTGGCGGTTGGCCCTGTTCCATTCTTTTTTTTATGGGGTACTGCTTTTTGTTGCCGTCATTTGCGGCTGATCGCCCTGCTTCGGGGCGTGTCTCCTCACCTGCATGAAACGAATTGTGCACCACCAAGGCGCAAAACACACTAGGGGAATGCCCTAGGTTGGTGCCTCTTGCACATTTACGGATCACCTGATTCAGTGACAGGCCCGATCATGGGCGAACTGCATGCTCAGTCTTCAAGCCCCAGTTTTTCATGCACGATCTGGATGAACATCCGCATGCCAACGGGCAGTACCGCATCATTGAAGTCGAATTTGGGATGGTGGCACATGTGTCCGCCCTGCCCCAGGAAGAAATAGGCACCGGGCTTGCGCTCCAGCATGTAGGCAAAATCCTCGGCGGCCATCAGCGGCGGGATATTGCGAACCAGGTTGTCTTCACCGACTACGGCCAGGGCTGCGCTGATCACCGTATCGACCGGCCCGTCCGCATTGACCGTAGGCGGCGAAGTCTGCAGGTGCTCGAAAGCGATGCGGCAACCGTACTGTTTCTCGGCCCCCTCGCAAAGTTCGCGCAGGCGGCGGATGGCCGTATCCTGTGCCGTCCGGCTCAACGTGCGAACCGTCCCTTCCATCGAGGCCGTTCCGGGAATCACATTGATCGCGCTGCCTGCGTGGAACTGGCAGACGCTGATCACCGCCGTCTCGAGCGGATCAATGCTGCGACTGGCAATGGTCTGGATCGCTTGTACCAGGGCGCTGCCCACCACAATCGGATCGATGGTGCGATGTGGCGATGCGGCGTGGCCCCCTACCCCATCTATCGTGATGCGGAACAGGTCACAGGCGGCCAGCGTGGCACCGTAGCGAACCCCGACCTTGCCGGGTTCCAGTGGTGGATGATTGTGCAGACCATACAGTTCCTCGCAGGGAAACCGCTCGAACAGGCCATCATCCATCATGGCGATTCCGCCCAGCAACGCCTCTTCGGCAGGCTGGAAAATCAGGTTCAGCGTGCCATGAAAACGCCGATGGCCGGCAAAGTAGCGTGCCGCCCCCAGCATGATGGTCGTGTGACCATCATGACCACAACCGTGAAATACATTGTCCTTGCCCGAGGCGTGCGGCGCACCGGTCTCCTCATGCATGGGCAGCGCATCCATATCGGCCCGCAGGCCGATCGACGGCCCCTCACCCAGTTCGCCACGAATGACGCCCACCACGCCGGTACCGCCGATACCGGTATGGGTCTCGATGCCCCAGGATTGCAACTGGCTGGCTACGAAAGCCGCCGTCTCGTGCTCCTGGAAGCCCAGCTCCGGATTGCGGTGGAACATGCGCCGCCAGGCCGTCATGTCCTCGATCCAGTCCTGGTCGGGTTGCGGGGCGGTGAAAGAAGGGTGCGACAAAACGATGTTCTCCTGAAAAACTCAACCGCCGTAGCGGAATATCCTGACAATCTGACGACCGATATCCTGCGGCGAAAGCCGCTCCTGTCGATACCAGATGCTGACATTATTGAGCAACGTCAGCAGCAGCAGGCGGTATACCTGCCGGTCGCATGCGGGATCCAGCGGCAGATCGCCGACCAGATCGCGAAACAGTTGCTCGAATTTGTCGCGCTTGGCCACCAGCCGCTCGCGTATCTCGGGCGGCACGGCATTGAAGTCGCCCATCAGCGGCATGGTCAGTGAATCCGGATCAAGCTGGATCTCCATCATGGCGATGCAGGCTGCCTCCAGCCGCGCCCAGGGCTCGTTCTGGGGGGCCACGGCCGCCTTGACGCGATCCTCGGCCACTTGCAATGCCATATCGTGGATGCTGACGAACAGCGCTTCCTTGGACTTGATGTAGTGGTAGAGAGACCCGCCCAGCAGGCCGACTTTTTCACCAATGTCGCGCACGGAGGTGGCCGCATAGCCACGCTCGGCAAACAGGGCGGCGGCAGCTTCGAGTACCTCGCGATGGCGTTCACTCAACCCATCCATCGGCAATGCACCGCTGAACCTGCCTTTGACAGAACGCCCTGCTTCCCCGGTTTGCTTGCGCGCCATGCTTACGTCAGCCTTCTGATGATGATAGCCGGCCATGTTTGAGCAGCCGACAGGTTCATCTGTATAGCGTTTTCCCCGAAAACGGTCAAATCAGGAAGGCATTCAAACACCTGACCAAACAATCAGGCAAGCATCATCCCAGCGCTTCGACACGGGGATAGAACTCCTTGTCCTCGCGTTTCATGCGCTCGAACACCTGGCGCAGGACCGTATTGGCGTCATGGCGAAACCCTGCTTCGTCCTGCTCGAGGCGACGCGGCGTATTCCAGCGCAGCGCGAACCCCTCGTAGGCTGCGGCAATCGATTGCATTTCATCCTGGTAATGCCGGCCCAGCTCGGCCAGTCCCTGATCACCCTGACGCTGCAGGGCGGGATACAGGGCCTTGTCCTCGACGGCCAGATGCAGCTTGATGACCGAACTCATGGCCACGATGCGACGGGCGATCCGCTCTGCATTGCGGGCCACACCATCGTGGGCCAGCTTGCGCAGCTCGGCGATGCTGTCGAGGATATCGAGATGCTGATGCTTGAATTTATCGAGGTTCATGAGTTTCTC
>NZ_JBEFDG010000029.1:0-4695 GCF_040137905.1 Corticimicrobacter sp. | reverse complement strand
GCAGGGCTTCGGCCTGTGCCTGGGGCTGACACCAGACCAGTGCATAGAGATCATGCCGCTGTGGATGTGGCAGCAGGGCCAGAGGACCATGTCGGGTAAAGCGTTCCCAGGCGCGGCCCGGGAGTGGGCTGCTGGCGTGCACTGTCGCGAGAAGGGCATGCTGTCCATAGTCGCGGGTTCGGGCGGCCGCTTCCTTTTCACCTTCGGTCAGGGGGGCCTGGGCCTGGCCATCTGCCAGGACCGCGAGCCGGGCGTGGTAGATCTGCTGTCCCTGGCGGATGGCGATCCCCTGGTCGTCCTGCCCTGTAATCAGGGCGGGTGGTCCGCCTGCGACGGTCACACTGGTGGCCTGCAGTGACTGGTTGAGCCGTTCATGCAGCGCACTGTAGGTGACGACGCTGCCCAGTCGGGGTGTTTGCATGTCGGCATGCGAAATCAGCGTACGGCCCAGTCGACCCTGCTGGGAGACATGGACTGTCAGGATATCGGCTGCCTGCTCAGGCCAGGCATCGATGGATTCGAGCAAGACCCGGCTACCCTGGTTGAGTGCCAGGGCACGGGGATCCAGGGCGGTCGCGTCGAGGTTTTCGGGACGTTCGTCACGCAGCAGCAGAATGCGGCTGGGTGTATTGGCAATCTGGGCTAGCAGTTGCGCCAGCGTGTTGCTGACCGGGCCGCTGCCCAGGATGGCGATATCGTAGAGCGGGGTATCCATTGCAACCTTCGGTTCACGCTAGTTCGTCAGCAGGGGAGGCGCATCGCGCATAATGGCCTCGATCTCGCCGGCATCGACGGGTACGCCGCGCGTCAGCAATTCGCAACCGGTTTCCGTGACCAGGGCATCGTCTTCGGTCCGGATGCCGATATTCCACCAGCGTTCGTCTACGTCGTCGCCCGGACGTACATAGATACCCGGTTCGATAGTCAGTACCATACCGGGCTGCAAGGTGCGCCAGGGGCGGGGGCCACTGCCGGCCACGGTACCTTGCAGCAGCGACGGCGGTTCGCGATAGTCGCCGACGTCATGCACGTCCAGGCCCAGCCAGTGCCCGGTGCGGTGCATGTAGAAGCGGCTGTAGGCACCCGACTCGATGATGCCGTCGAGCGATCCCTGCAACAGCCCTTCGTCGATCATGCCTTGCGCCAGCACGCGCACGGCCGCTTCATGGCCGGCATTCCAACTGGCACCGGGGCGCGTGACGGCAATCGCGGCAGCCTCGGCGGCAACCGTCAGGTCGTACAGGGCACGCTGCGGGCCGGAGTACCTGCCATTGGCCGGGAAAGTCCGGGTGATGTCCGCTGCATAACTGTCGAGTTCGCAGCCGGCATCGATCAGGACCAGGTCGCCGTCGCGCAGTTGGGTATTGCCGGCGCGATAGTGCAACACGCAGGCATTGGCACCGGTGGCCACGATGGAACCGTAGGCAACATCCTGGGCCCCATGACGGCGGAACTCGTGCAGCAGCTCGGCTTCGATCTGGTATTCGCGCAGGCCGGGGCGTGCCGAACGCATGGCGCGGACGTGAGCGCGTGCCGAGATCTGGGCAGCCTGTCGCATGGTGTCGATTTCGGTCGCATCCTTGATCAGTCGCATTTCAGCCAGTACGACCCGCAGATCCAGTTGCCTGGCAGGTGTCTGGAAACCGGCCCGGCTGCGTTGGCGTGCTGCGGCAAGCCATTGGCGCAGACGCTGGTCCAGCGTGTCCTGTTCGGACAGTGGTGCATAGAGGATGGGCTGGTCCTGCAGCAGTTCAGGCAGGGTCTGGTCGAGCTGTTCGACGGGCAGGGCTTCGTCGAACTGGAAGTGCTCTGCAGCCGCCTCCGGACCAAACCGGTAGCCATCCCAGATCTCGCGCTCCAGGTGCTTGTCGCGGCAGTAGAGAATGCTGCGATTGTTTTCGCCGGCGATCAGGACCAACCATGCCTCTGGCTCGGTGAATCCGGACAGGTAGAAGAAGTCGCTGTCGTGTCGGTAGGGATATTCGTTGTCGCGGTTGCGGCGAATTTCCGGAGCCGTGGGCAGGATGGCGATACCGCCACCCAGGGCATGCATCAGGTCGAACAGGCGTTCGCGCCGTTCCACGAAGGGATTGGTGTCAATGGGAGGCAGGCTCATGCGTATCTCATCCTTGCTTTGCCATGGAGGTGGTGTGCCGGGGGCGTGCGGCCAGCCAGAGGCGTGCGCTGTCGCGTGCTGCGCGGGTCAGCAACGGCGCGGCGTCGTGCCTGGCCTGCTCCAGCGTGATCGGTCCTGGCGCCAGGCTGAAGGCGGCGCTCAGTCCGATGTCGTAAAGCGCTTCATAGCCATCTTCCAGCATGCCTGCCAGCGCAATCAGCGGGCAGCCGGCCTGTTGTGCCAGGCGGGCGACGCCGGCAGGTGTCTTGCCCATCAGTGTCTGGCGATCCAGGCGGCCTTCCCCGGTATAGGCCAGATCGGCCTCGGCCAGTGCCTCGGCGAGCCGGACCTGTTCGGCGACCAGTTCGACGCCCGGCCTGAAATGACCATTGAGGAATGCCAGCGCCGCAAAGCCGATACCGCCTGCGGCACCGCTGCCCGGGTGGTCGCGCAGGTCCCGGGCCAGGGTGGCATGGCAGATATCGGCAAAACGGCTCAGATAACCGTCGAGTTCGGCCACCTGTTCGGGACGCACGCCTTTCTGGGGGCCGAAAATGGCCGTGGCCCCCTGTGGGCCGCAGAGCGGGTTGCCGACATCGGATGCAATATGGAACCGGGTGTTGGCAAGTCGTGGATCCAGCGCTTCAAGATCGAGGCGATGCAGTTGCGGCAATGTACCGGGACCGGATGGCAGCAGGGCATCATGGCGATCCAGCAAGCGCGCGCCCAGGGCCGTCAGCATGCCTGCACCGCCGTCATTGGTGGCCGAGCCGCCCAGGCCCAGCATGATCTGTTCGGCACCTGCGTCCAGGGCGGCCATGATCTGCTGGCCGACGCCGTAGCTGCTGGCTGTCAGCGGGTTGCGCCGGGCGGGTGGCACATGGGCCAGCCCGATGGCGGCCGCGACTTCGATAAGGGCGGTACGCGACTCGGGCAGCCATCCCCAGTGGGCCTGGACAGGCTGTCCGTCGGGGCCTTGCACGGTGTGTTCACGGCGCTCGCCATCGAGCACGGAGAGCAGCGCATCCACCGTGCCTTCGCCACCGTCGGCCATGGGCAGGCACAGCAGTTCGGCATCAGGCAGGACTTGGCGGATGCCTGCCGCGATGGCGTGGGCTGCATGTTCGGCCGAGAGACTTTCCTTGAAGGAGTCAGGCGCGATGACGATGCGGTAGGGGGCAGTGCGCGACATGCTGGGGTGCTTCCATTCAGCCGAAGAACCAATAGCATACGGCAATGGCCGCGACGATGCCGGCCAGATCGGCCAGCAGGGCGCAACTGACCGCATGGCGGCTGCGCTGTATGCCGACGGCACCGAAGTAGACGGCCAGGACATAGAAGGTGGTCTCGGTGCTGCCCTGGATGGTGGCGGCAACCAGCGCGGGGAAACTGTCGACGCCGAAATGCTGCATGGTCTCGATCAGCATGGCGCGTGCCGCACTGCCCGAGAAGGGTTTGGTCAATGCGGTGGGCAAGGCATCGACGAAGCGGCTGTCCACGCCGAGCCAGGTGACCAGCCAGCGGATCTGTTCGAGCAGCAGGTCCAGAGCGCCGCTGGCGCGCAGTACCCCGATGGCACACAGCATGGCGACCAGATAGGGCAGCAGGTCGCGGGCGATGCCGAAGCCTTGCTTGGCACCGTCGATGAAGGCGTCGTAGACCGGTACCTTGCGGATGGCACCGACCACCAGGAAGAGCATGATGATGCCGAACAGGAACAGGTTGCCCGCCAGCGAGGATACGCTTGCGAGGGCGGTGGCCGACAGCCCCGCCAGCAGCGCCATGAGCCCGCCCAGGACCAGCCCGGTGCCGAATAGCCAGAGCAGGACGACGGGATCCCAGAGGCGCAGGCGCTGGGCCACGGCAACGGCGAACAGGCCGGCCAGGGTCGATGCGCTGGTGGCCAGCAGAATGGGCAGGAAAACCAGGGTCGGATCTGCCGCGCCCTGCTGGGCACGATACATGAAAATGGTGACCGGCAGGATCGTCAGCGATGAGGCATTGAGCACCAGGAACAGGATCTGGGCATTGCTGGCCGTATCGGGACGTGGGTTGAGTGTCTGCAGCTCGCGCATGGCCCGCAGACCGATCGGGGTGGCGGCATTGTCCAGCCCGATGCCATTGGCGGCGAAGTTGAGGGTGATGAGGCCGATGGCCGGATGGCCGCGCGGTATTTCAGGCATCAGGCGCGCAAACAGCGGACCCAGCCAGACAGCCAGGCGTTCGACCAGTCCGGCACGTTCGGCGATCTGCAGGAATCCCAGCCAGAGCGTCAGCGTGCCGAACAGCAGGATCATGAGTTCGACCGACAGTTTGGCCATGGCGAACAGACTGGCGACCATGCCGGCAAAGACTGCCGTATCACCGAGGATCAGCCAGCGATGCAGGCCGGCAGCGGCCGCAATGATGAAAAAGGCCAGCCAGAGTCTGTTCAGCATGGTCGTGCGATATCAGTCTGCGCGGCCGTCTTTCTGGATGAATTCGATCTTGTAGCCGTCAGGATCTTCGACGAAGGCGATCACGGTGGTGCCATGTTTCATCGGGCCTGCCTCGCGCACGACATTGCCACCCTGGGCACG
>NZ_JBEFDG010000028.1:0-37625 GCF_040137905.1 Corticimicrobacter sp. | reverse complement strand
CCGCCACCGCCGCCTTCCGGTCCCATGTCCACCAGCCAGTCGGCCGTCTTGATCACATCGAGGTTGTGTTCGATGATCACCACGGTATTGCCCGCCTCGACCAATTGGTTGAGTACGCCGAGCAGCAACTCGATATCGTGAAAGTGCAGGCCGGTGGTCGGTTCATCCAGGATGAATAGCGTGCGGCCGGTGCTGCGGCGTGACAGCTCCAGCGACAGCTTGACGCGTTGCGCCTCGCCGCCCGACAGCGTGGTGGCGCTCTGGCCCAGCCGCAGGTAGGACAGGCCTACGTCGGCCAGGGTCTGCAGCTTGCGGGCCACCGCCGGGACGGCCGAGAAATACTCCAGTGCCTGTTCCACCGTCAGGTCCAGCACTTCGCTGATGTTGCGGCCGCGATAGCGGATTTCCAGGGTCTCGCGGTTGTAGCGCAGACCATGGCAGACATCGCAGGGCACGTACATGTCGGGCAGGAAATGCATTTCCACCTTGATGACGCCGTCGCCCTGGCAGGCCTCGCAGCGCCCGCCCTTGACGTTGAAGGAAAAACGCCCAGGATCGTAGCCGCGCACGCGTGCCTCGGGTACGCCGGCGAACAGCTCGCGGATCGGCGTGAACAGGCCGGTATAGGTGGCCGGGTTGCTGCGCGGCGTGCGGCCGATCGGGCTCTGGTCGATGTCAATGACTTTGTCAAATTGCGTCAGTCCGTGGATGGCGGTAAAGGGCGCAGGCACACTGTGTGCCCGCTGCAGTTCGCGGGCGGCAATTGCGGCCAGCGTGTCGTTGACCAGCGTGGACTTGCCCGAGCCTGACACGCCGGTCACGCAGATCATGCGTCCGATGGGCAGGTGCAGATCCACGTTGCGCAGATTGTTGCCGCTGCAGCCGGTCAGCGACAGCCAGCCTTCGGCCAGCGCAGGCTGGATCTGCGGATCGCCCTGGTCGCCGGGGGCGGTGAGTACGGCAGGACACTGCGCCGCATCGGGCAATGTGGCTGGGTCAACAGGGCGACGCTTGGGCACGGCGATCTTGCGGGTGCCGCTCAGATACTGGCCGGTAATCGATGCCGGATCGGCTTCGATCTGCGCCGGCGTACCGGCAGCGATGACCTGCCCGCCATGCTCGCCCGCGCCGGGGCCCATATCGACCACCCAGTCGGCGGCGCGCACCATGTCTTCGTCGTGCTCGACCACGATCACGCTGTTGCCCAGATCGCGCAGGTGTCGCAGCGTGGCGATCAGGCGGTCGTTGTCGCGCTGGTGCAGGCCGATGGAGGGTTCATCCAGCACATACATGACCCCGGTCAGGCCCGAGCCGATCTGGCTGGCCAGCCGGATGCGCTGTGCCTCGCCGCCCGAGATAGTGTCGGCACTGCGGTCCAGCGACAGGTAGTTCAACCCCACATCGTTGAGAAAACGCAGCCGCGCGGCGATTTCCTGGACGATGCGGCTGGCGACTTCCTGGCGTGCACCGCCCAGACTGAGCTGCTCGAACCAGACCAGGCAGTCGGACAGCGGCAGGGCCTCGACCTCGTAGATCGCCATGCTGCCGTGCGGGCGTGTGGGCACCTCTCCGTGGTGGTGGCCGGTAGCGGGATCGGTTGCTGCGGCTGGCGTCGGTGTCGAGTTTGCGGCAGATGCCGGCGCTGTCGCCTGGATAGCATCTGGCGTGGTATCGGCGACTGCGCTGCCCAGCAGCACGTGCCGCGCCTCGCGGCGCAGGCGCGAGCCGTGGCATTCGGGGCAGGCGCGGGTGCTGCGGTATTTGGACAGTTCCTCACGCACCGTACCGGAATCGGTCTCCAGCCAGCGTCGCGCCAGATTGGGCAGGATGCCTTCAAAGACATGGCGCTTGACCTGATGGCGACCCTTGTCGCCCAGGTAGGTGAATTCGATTTCTTCGTCACCCGAACCGTGCAGGATGACCTGCCGTACCGCCTCCGGCAGCTCGCCGAACGGCAGATCCAGATCAAAGCCGTAGTGCCGTGCCAGGCTCATCAGCATGGTGTGGGCAAAGGCGTTGCGGCGGTCCCAGCCGCGGATCGCGCCGGCCGGCAGGCTCAGTTCGGGAAACGCCACCACCTTGCCCGGATCGAAATAGTCCACCACGCCCATGCCGTCGCAGCAGGGGCAGGCACCCGCCGGGTTGTTGAAGCTGAACAGGCGCGGCTCCAGCTCGGACAGGCTGTAGCTGCAGGCCGGGCAGGCGTAGCGGCTGGAGAACAGGTGCTCGCGCTCGCTGTCGAGGTCGAGCGCAATGATGCGGCCATCGGCCAGGGCCAGCGCCGTCTCGATGCTCTCGGCCAGTCGCTGGCGGCTGTCGGGGCGCACGCGCAGGCGGTCGATCACCACGTCCACATCGTGGCGGGTGGAGGAGTCGAGCGGCGGCAGGCTGTCGATCTCGGTCATCGTGCCATCGATCCGCAGGCGCACGTAACCCTGCGCCTGCAGGCCGGCGATGTCGTTCTCGAAGCTGCCTTTGCGACCGCGCGCCAGCGGTGCCAGGAGCGCCAGGCGGGTGCCCTCGGGCCAGGCCAGGATGGCATCGGTAATCTGGCTCACGCTTTGCGCCGACAGTGGCAGGTGGTGGTCGGGGCAGTAGGGCGTGCCGACCCGCGCATAGAGCAGGCGCAGGTAGTCGTGGATCTCGGTAATGGTGCCGACGGTCGAGCGAGGATTGTGGCCGGCGCTTTTCTGCTCGATGGCGATGGCCGGCGACAGCCCTTCGATCAGGTCCACGTCGGGCTTGTCCATCAGTTGCAGGAACTGGCGCGCGTAGGCCGACAGGCTTTCCACATAGCGGCGCTGCCCCTCGGCGTAGAGCGTGTCGAAGGCCAGCGAAGACTTGCCCGAGCCGGACAGGCCGGTCAGCACGACCAGCTTGTGGCGCGGCAGGTCCAGCGTCAGGTTCTTCAGGTTGTGGGTGCGAGCACCCCGGATTCTGATGGCTTGCATAGACCGCCTGTGGCGTTTTTTAGGGGTAACTTGGTACTATAGCAAGCTGCCCCGGTTTTTGCGGGGTAAACCTTCAGACTAGATTCATGCCGACTCCCCAAGCCAATACCATGACGCCCGCCGAGCGTCGGATCAGCGTGGCGCTGGCCAGCCTGTATGCCTGTCGCATGCTGGGCCTGTTTTTGCTGTTTCCGGTGTTCGCGGTGGCGGTGCACGGCCTGCCGGGCGGCAACGACCCGGCTCGCGTCGGGCTGGCGCTGGGCATCTATGGCCTGACCCAGGCTGTCATGCAGATTCCCTTCGGGCTGGCTTCCGACCGCTGGGGGCGCAAGCCGGTGGTGCTGGCCGGGTTGCTGCTGTTCATCGTCGGCAGCGTGGTCTGTGCGCTGGCCGACGATCTGTTCTGGATCACGCTGGGTCGTGCCATCCAGGGCGCAGGCGCGATTTCCGCCGCCATCACTGCCTGGCTGGCCGATGCCACCCGCGACGAGGTGCGCACCCGCGCCATGGCACTGGTCGGCATGTCGATCGGCATGTCGTTTTCGATTTCTCTGGTGCTGGCACCGCTGGTGGTGGGATGGGCTGGCCTGTCGGGCCTGTTCTGGCTGATCGCCGTGCTGGGCGTGGCTTCGCTGCTGGTGGCGGCCTTCCGGGTGCCGGTGGTGCCGCGCCAGATGACGCCTGCCGTGCAGGGGGCCGTGGGCGGCGTGTTCCGCCATGGCGGCCTGTTGCGGCTCAATCTGGGCGTATTCGTGCTGCACCTGATCCAGGTGGCGCTGTTCGTGGCCGTGCCGGGCCTGCTGGTCCGCTATGGCGAACTGGCGGCATCCGAACTGTGGAAAGTCTACCTGCCGGTGATCCTGGTGTCGTTCGCCGGCATGGTGCCTTCCATCATCGTTGCCGAAAAGCGTGGCCGCCAGCCCGAGATGCTGCGCCTGGCCGTGCTGGTGCTGGTGCTGGCCTGCGCCGGCATGGCACTGGCCGGCGCGCATTTTGCGGCGCTGGTAACGGCGCTGATGGTGTTCTTTGTGGCCTTCAATATCCTGGAGGCGCTGCAGCCTTCGCTGGTATCGCGCCTGGCACCGCCCGAGCTGAAAGGGCTGGCGCTGGGCATCTACAATACCGCGCAGGCACTGGGCCTGTTCCTGGGGGGGCTGCTGGGCGGTCGCCTGCTGGCCGCGTCGGGCAGTGCAGCGGTATTCTGGTCCTGTAGCGGACTGGCACTGGTCTGGTTGGTCCTGGCGCGGGTGCCGCGCCGGGTGGCATAAAGGTCGCGCCGAGCACTTGAAAGCGGCATCGCCGGTTTGGGCCGCTGGCGCGGCGATCCGTTGTATCCGCAAGGCCCGTCTGCCGCATCGTCGCGGGCGGAACGGGTTTTGTGGTGCGACTTATTTACGCATTGTGGCTGGCGAACCCTGCGGGATCGTCGATAATGCGGCATTGTTCAATTGCCTGAATTTGGAAGGGAGATCGGCATGGCATCGGTCAATAAAGTCATCATCGTCGGCAACCTGGGACGCGATCCCGAGATCCGCTATACCCCGGATGGCGCTGCCATCTGCAACGTGACCATCGCGACCTCCTCGCAGTGGAAAGACAAGAACAGCGGCGAGCGCCGCGAAGAAACCGAATGGCACCGCGTGGTGTTCTACAACCGCCTGGCCGAGATCGCCGGCGAGTACCTGCGCAAGGGCCGCTCGGTGTACGTGGAAGGTCGCCTCAAGACCCGCAAGTGGCAGGACAAGGACACCGGCCAGGATCGTTACGCGACCGAAATCGTGGCCGACCAGATGCAGATGTTGGGCGGGCGTGAGGGCGGTGGCAATAGTGGCGGTGGCAGCGGTGGCGGCTACGATGATGGCGGCTATGGCGACAGCGCACCGGCACCGCGCAGCCGTCCGGCACCCGCGCAGCGGCCTGCGCCGGCTGCGGCACCGTCAGCACCTGCCGGGGGCGGAGCGGCCAGCCTGGCGGATATGGATGACGATATTCCGTTCTAAAGAACGCCTTGCCTGCCTGCGCAGGCTGCTGCCTCTGGTTTTGCTGTGGTGTGTCGTTCTGGCAGTGGCCGTAGGCATGTTGGCTGCGTGGCAATACCGGGATCTGGCCAGTGAACTGGAGCAGGAAGGGACACTATTGCATCGGCTGGTGTCGCAGCGTGTCAGTCAGCATGATGCACACCTGACGGCACTGTCAGCCATTGCATCGGCAGCCACCGACAGCAAGCACGACCTGTTTCTGGAAGTGGCGCAATCGATTGAGCGGTTCTACCCGCGTATCGATGATATCCAGCTTGTGCCGCTTGACTCTGATGTCAGGGGCACAGGACTCAAGTCGCTGCCTTCCGCAGAAGCGCAGCAGATACGGGCGGCAGCGCACGCATCCACAGGCCAGGTGGTATTGATGGCCGATGCGGACCATGCAGATCACTATGTCATGATTAAGCGCAGCCCCAATACGGATGCCGCCCTTTACGGCTTGATGCTGGCTGTCGATGCGCGTGCGCTGATTGCCGAAGCGGCACCTTTCTGGTCAATGCCGAACGTCATGCTGCAGTTGTCTTTGCCTGACGGCCATGTGCTTGTCGGTGAGGCTCAGGTTCCTGCTGTATTACAGTTCAAGAAAACGATTGCCAACACGTCTCAGCCCCTGGTTTTGACGGTTGGCTATACCGTTTCGTGGGCTGATTTGTTGCCTCCATGGCCCACGGTGTTGGTGCTGTCGAGTGTGAGTGTGCTGTATCTGGTGGCCGTGATCGCCTGGCGGCAACGGGGGAGTGTGCGTGCGGCCATGACACAGGCGCGCCTGAGTGCCCTGGAGTCCCGCCTGGCACATGCTTCCCGCGTGAATACCCTGGGAGAGATGGCCAGTGGGCTGACCCATGAGTTGACGCAGCCTTTGACTGCCATTCTGGCACAGGCGCAGGCCAGCAGGCGGATATTGGACAAGGGCCAAAGCGAGATGCTGGCGACGGTCCTGAATGACACGGTGACACAGGCGCGACGCGCCTCAGCCATTCTGGAACGATTTCGCCAGTGGTCGAATCCCCAGCGTACGCCTTCGATTGTCTTCGATGTGCGAGAGGCCCTCGAAAACGTCAGGGCGTTACTTGCGCCGCAGGCTGCAGCATGCAATGTCAAGGTTGAGTGCCGCACATTGCCCGTTCCGGCATTTGTCAGGGCAGATCCGGTCGAAATGGAACAGGTCATGTTCAACCTGGTGCGCAATGCCATTGAAGCCGTGGCGGATCAGGGCCCGGAAGGGCGGGTTGTGCTGGCATTGGCTGGTGATGGCGAGCGCGTCGTGTTTGAAGTGTCTGACAACGGGGCCGGCATATCGGATGAAGTGCGTTCAAAACTGTTCACTCCCTTTGCCACGACCCGCGCAGGCGGCATGGGACTTGGGCTGGCACTGAGCCAGCGGCTGGTCGAGAGTGCCGGTGGCGAGATTGGTCTGGTCGGCAGCACGCAGGGTGCCGTTTTTCGAGTCGTCTTGCCGCGTCAACCGACACCCACGGAGGTCAAATCGTGACACACCCGGTTTATCTGGTCGATGATGATGACGCTGTCCGTCAGGCACTGTGCCTGCTGCTGTCTACCGTGGACGTCAATGTCAGCAGTTTTGCCGATTCGGGCATGTTCCTTGATCTGGCTTCCCGGCTGGAACCCGGTTGCCTGATTCTGGATATTCGCATGCCGGTCGTGTCGGGTCTGAAGTTGCAGGAGCAATTGCTGGCTGCCGGCATTGACTGGCCGACGATCATTATTTCAGGGCATGGCAATATCGAGGCCTGCCGGCAGGCGTTCAGAAACGGCGCGGTGGATTTCCTGTCAAAACCCATCGATGAGCAGGACCTGATCGATGCCGTACAAAAAGGGCAGGCAATACTGGATCGCCGCGAAAAGCTTGCTGCCGAGAAGACTGAAATAAGAGATTTGCTGGTTTCGCTGACACCCAGGGAAAATGAAGTCCTGGGACATGTGGTGCAAGGTTTCACGACCCGGCAGATTGCGGATGCACTGGAGGTCTCGCCCCGCACAGTGGAAAGCCACCGGGCTGCCATCGGTGCCAAGCTGGGAACGACCTCCCAGGCTGAAATGACCCGTATCTGGCTGGAGGGACAGCCATCTCCGTAGATATACGGAGAATGTTGGTGAGCGCTACGAATGGGTGAGCGGGGCGACGGATGTTAGCCTGTCTGCACGTTCAACCAGGAAAGGAACCACCATGATTCGGAAAGCTTTTTTTGCCTCGCTGCTGCTTGCCCCTGCAATGTCGTCGGTGGCTGCAACATTGCCCAGCGCACCCTATCTGCCTTTGGAAATGGCCACGGAAGCTGCTCGCCAGGCATTGCTGGCCTGTGCGGTCGACAATCACAACGTCAGCGTCGCTGTCGTAGGTCGTGACGGTGGTGTCAAGGTACTGCTCAAGGCCGACAATGCCGGCCCCCATACCGCGAGCAGTGCCGAGGGCAAGGCATTTACGGCGGCGGCCATGGGGCGCGATACGGCAGGCCTGGCCGAGTTCATCGCATCCAAGCCTGCCAATGACGGATTGCGCGATATGGATACGCGCATGGTGATCCAGGCGGGAGGCTTGCCGATTCGGTTTGATCAGGCGTTGGTGGCGGGTATCGGGGTGGGGGGCGCACCGTCGGGTGACATCGATGCCGCCTGCGCTGCTGCCGGACTCAAGGCCATTGGCGCTGAATAATGCAACGGGTGCGCGACAGCATTCAGTGTGATCAGATTCGGGAAAGGTGTACGCATGCGACTTGTGATGGTCATGCTTCTTGCAATGCTGTCGGTCACGCCCCAGGTGATAGGTAAAACACAGATGGAGAATACCGGCTTGCATGTCGCTGCCGCCCGAGATGATGTAGAGGCGGTCGCCCGCTCTCTCGCTGCGGGCGCATCGATCGAGCAGCGCGATGAAACAGGTTCCACGGCACTGATGGTAGCCACGCAGGAAAACAATATCCGCGTGGCAGACATGCTGATCCGGGCGGGGGCAGACGTGAATGCAAAAAACCGTATTGACGACAGCCCCTACCTGTACGCCGGAGCACGTGGGCATCTGGAGATTCTGCGCCTGACACTGGTCTCTGGTGCCGATCTTGCGAGCACGAACCGGTATGGCGGGACAGCGTTGATTCCGGCGGCTGAGCGCGGCCATGTCGAAACGGTTCGCACCTTGATAGACGCGGGTGTGGCCGTGGATCATGTCAACAACCTTGGCTGGACGGCATTGCTCGAGGCGATCATCCTGGGGCACGGCGGTGATTCGCATCGGCAGATCGTGGATCTGCTTCTGCAGGCCGGAGCAGATCCGAATCTTGCCGACCATGATGGCGTGACGCCGCTGGAGCACGCCTCTTCAAAAGGTTATCGTGCCATCGAGCAGCGTTTGCTGGCGGCCGGTGCGCGACCCGCAAAATAGGGGAGGTGTGATGATGGAACAAGCGCGAGGGTTTCTTGCCTGCGCCATGGAGTTGGCCCACGCGAATCTGGAAGGCGGGGGGCGGCCGTTTGGCGCGGTACTGGTCAAGGACGGCAAGGTGATTGCCAAAGCCGCCAATGAAATCGTCCAATCCCATGACCCCACCGCGCATGCCGAAATGCTGGCGATCCGTCGGGCAAGTCAGACGCTGGGTTCAGCCAATCTCGAGGGTTGCATCATGTATGCCAGCGGCCAGCCGTGCCCGATGTGCATGGGGGCCATGCGCCTTGCAGGTCGGGAGAGCATGTATGCCGATTGGCAGCACCAGCAACATATCGGACATTGAGTCCAATGCACAGTAAACCAGTCGTGACACGGGTCATGCTGTTGCTGACCATTATGGTTGTCGGGCTCAATCTGCGGCCCTTCATGACCAGTGTCGGGCCGTTGGCTGCCAGCATCCAGGCAGATACTGGATTGGGGCTGCAGGGTTTGGCATTGCTGACCCTGCTGCCGATGTTCGTCATGGGGTTGCTGGCGTTCTCCAGCTCGGTTTTTCAGGGAAAAGGGTGGGATCGTCGTGCCGTCGTGAGCGCATTGCTCCTGATCTGCCTGGGATGTGTCTGGCGCTTGTTTGTATCGACATCCGCCGCGTTGATTGCAACGGCTGCTGTGATCGGCCTGGGGGTGGCCGTCGTGCAGATCATTTTTCCGGGCATGGTGAAACGGGAGTTCCCGCGCCATGTAGGGCCCGTCATGGGGCTCTACTCTGCCTTGCTGATGGGCGGTGGTGCCATGGGTGCCGTAGTGGCCCCCATGGTGTACGACGCTACAGGAAGCTGGACGGCAGGCCTGGCCTGCTTTGCCCTTCCTGCTGCCCTCGCGGTGTGTCTGTCGGGCCTGTTCTTGCCACCAGACAGGGTGGCTCCGAATGGCCCGGTTCGGCTGCCTATTGGTGTGTTGCTCAAACGCCCCAGAACGTGGCTGCTGATGCTTTGCTTCGGCCTGGTCAATGGCGGGTATTCCTCGGCGGTCGCGTGGCTGGCCCCGGCCTTTCAGGCCCGTGGCTGGAGCGCGGCATCAAGTGGGGAATTGCTGGCTGTATTGGCAGTCGGGCAGGCCTTGGCGGCGCTGTTGCTACCCATGCTTGCCCGAACGGGCGTGGATCGGCGACCATGGATGGGGCTCACGCTTGCGTTGCAGGTCATCGGATTCATGGGGCTGGCTGCCTGGCCTGACTTGATACCCATGGTGTGGGTCGTGTTGTTGGGCGTTGGCCTGGGCGGATGCTTTGCCTTTTTCCTGATTCTTGCCCTGGAGCATCTGCCTGATCCTGTTCAGGCGGGTATGCTGGCTGCGCTCATGCAGGGCGGGGGATTCATGCTGGCGGCGATGGCTCCGTGGTGGGTGGCAGTGCTGCATGAAGGAACCGGAAGCTATCTGGCAGGCTGGCTGTGGCACCTGGGGTGCGCGCTGCTGGTGATGTGCCTGTCCTGGCGGCTTGGGCCTGGGGGGTATGCGCGGGCTATCGGGTTGCCTGGGGTGGCTCGATGAGAGTGTCTGCTGATTGGATTTGAGGCTCTTTTAGGGTTGAAGACTGGTAAGGGGGGAGGCTGCTTTCGACCCCGAGCGGCCGGTCGGCTCGCTGTGCGCTCAACGGCAACAAACTGAGTGCAACTGTCGTTCCCGCCGACAGCTCACGGGTAAGTCGTCGGCCTTTGCTGCCGTTCATTTCAACGGGCTAGAATGGCTGTTACCGGATCAAAGTGGACGTTGGCCCCATCGAAAATATGCAACAGGCCTTGGTCTAACTAAGGATTTTTCCTGTTTTCGCGCGCCAAAAACGTGCACTCTTTAAAGGCTCCCATGGACAAGGAAAACAACGACCAAAGCTACAGGGAGTTCATGCGAGCTCGACGTCCACAGTTGTACTCCGACACGTTGCATCTTGAAGTCAGCGAGATGGATCGGCGGCAGTTTGAGTTTCATCTCAACACACTCACGAGCCGCAAGGAGGAGACCGCGTTCGAGAACTTCGCGCGCGTGCTGGCTGAAAAGGAGCTGTGCCCCAATTTGATCCCTCAAACCGGGCCTACAGGCGGTGGTGACAGCAAGGTCGACACTGAGACATATCCAGTCGCGCAAGCGATTGCAACGCTCTGGCATGAGGGCAATCCAGCCTCGGCCGATCAGCGCTGGGGCTTTGCCGTGAGTGCCAAGGCCGCCTGGAAGCCGAAGGCTCGCTCTGACGTTGCGAAAATCGTGGCGACCGGCCGCCCGTACGCGCTCATTTACTTCATCTCGAACCAGTCCATCAAGGACAAGGATCGGGCTGAGACGGAGGACGCCTTTACGACTGAATTTGGCGTGCAGGTGCGTATCCTTGACCGTAGCTGGATAGTCGAGAAGGTTGTTCGGCACCGACGGTGGGATATTGTGGCCGAGACTCTCCAGTTCGAACTCTCGAGCAAGGTTGTCTCTACTCCGGGGCCCCTGGATGCTGGCAGGCTGCGCGACCTTGAGGCGCTGGACAAAAAAATCGAGGCGGCATCTGCGTCCGTCGTTACGCTCGAATTGGTCGAAGTGAGCTTGCAGTCCGCACTGCTCGCACGGGGCCTTGAAAGGCCGCGGCATGAGATCGATGGCCGCTTCGAACGCGCAGAGCGTCTTGCACGTATGACCGGCAGCAGGCAACGACAGCGCATCTGGTACCAGAAGGCGTGGACTGCGCTGTGGTGGTTCAATGACCCGGATGAGGCTGCGCGAATCTACGACCTGCTTGCACCCGAAGTGCTTCCCTCGGATTGGATTTGGGATATTGACTACCTCGTCAACCTGTGGTTTGCCCTCCAAGCAGGAAAGGCCCCGGACAAAGCTCGAACCAGCGCCTTACGCGACGCACTTCAGCGACATGCCAATGACAATTCAAAAGAGACAAGTTCGCTTTGGGCGCAGACCCAGTTGCTGCAGATGGATATCTTCGCTGCCATGCAAGAAAAGCGCGACCTACACCCACCCTGGCCGCCATGCGCCAGGTCCTCGGCAAGGTGCGCAGGCAGATTGAGTTCCCCATCGAGCCCATCGTTCGCATTGTGCGAGAGCTGGCGAAGGTCATCGGCGACTCACTGGGGTATGACGAACTGCTGGACGCGGTAATCGAAATTGAGCGCGAGAGAAATGGCAACCGTGCCGCTGGAGAGTTGCGGCTTCAGCGTGGTCTGCAAAAGCTTGAGTGGAAGAAGGCGTATAACGCGATTGACGACCTGGCCCAAGCGCAGATACTTCTTGCGCAGGAGGACAGCCGCGACGAGTTTATTGCCGCCCTGTGCGGCACAGGCTTGGCATACGAATCGGCAGGATTACTCTATGCGGCAAGGGCGAACCTGGTGTCCGCCCTGGATCGTTGCTTATACTCGTGGTTTAAAGAAGGAGCCATCGACCGCCGCGCCTTGCCGCTTCTGAAAAAGCTGGCATGGCTGGAACTGCAACTGGGTCGCGTTCCCTACGTGCTCGCCTGGGTAAAGTGGTTTGGGCCTATCTTGGTCGCGTTAAGCCTGACTGAGGAAGAGACCAAGGAGCTCGAGCAAGAAGTACAAGCCATCGATCGAGTCCTAGGGATTTTAATTCTACGCACTGCGCATGAGGATTGGGTATCGCTGACGCGACTTCCAGACCTTTTGTCCACGATGGGTCTGGAGATGTCACGCGCCGCATCCCTCTTCATGCTCGGGCATGAGGACAAGGTGCGAGCCGAATATGGTGTGGCAGATGACGACCTGAACCAGTTTGCCAGCAAGTGGCTTGCCGCTCCTGCAGGGCAAGATCTTCCGAAGCAGCCGGAATGGCATTTCGGTACCACGATCATGACGACGGTTATTCTAGGTTGCCTAGTAGAGGTCGTCGCCCGTGGTGGAGTCACATCAGCATTACTTGGCGAAAGTATCATCGGATTTCTTGAGGCGTTTTACTCCACGGCAGTACGCACTAGGAGGTTGCTATCACCCAGGGAGCGGCTGGTCATCGAGGTGCGGCAGTCAGAGTCGGCAAAGCCGCCCTTCACTCATCGCCATGTTGAGGACGACTGCGGCGAGACAACGCTCATCGTTACCCATCCTGTTTCGTTAGCCGCGGATCTGGTTGGCGAAAATTTCGAAGAGCCAATGATTAAGCTGTTCGCGCGTGTAACCTACGAGATGCAACTTGGCGTAGGACAACAGAACTTAGAGGAGATGTTTGCGAAGTATCGTGCTCAAGATCGTGCATATCACGTCGCTCGCTCTATTATCCCCGTCACGAATATTCTTGGTAACTCACCGGCAGGGCGCGCAGAAGATTGGGTGCAGGACGGTACTCTTGCTGAATATTCGCTCGTTCGCGAAAAGGCATGGATCCCGGCTATGGTGGCGACCACACCCGTTGCTCATCCCCCTGAGAAAGATTCCACTGTCTCCGTAGACCAGCCACCAGAGCACCTCTTCGGTGCGGATGCGGTGCTGCATCGTGACATAAGGGTTATGTCTCCCATCATCCTTCCGCTATGGGACAAGGCCATGTGGAAAGGGACGGGCGTAACGCTGCCGCAGGCCCCTGGGGAGGTGGTGCCACCGGTGATGGCCCTGGCATTCGAGAACTTTGACGCGGGTAAGAAGATTTTTCGTGGGTGGCGCAAGAAGGTTGGCGAGACGAACCGGGACGGATGGTTGAGTGTCACCGTCATTACCGGCATTCGACGTGACAGCCCATTCGACTATCGAGTGGCAATTGGCATCAGCGAGTCGTATATGAAGGCTGCAGCAGCGGGCAATCGCCTGTTTGCCATGGCCTACCGAATGCATGATATGACGCCCTCGTCCAGTCGTAACTTGGAAGTCCTGCAAGCCCATTTTCGCCGTGCTGGATTCGTCTTCCTGATACCGGTTGCGTTCAACCCAGCGTCGCTGGGTATCGAGATGACTCGCGAGAACTTCGAGTTAGGGATCAAGCTCTCACACTTGGAGTTCATTCCGGCTTGGCAGGTCGAAGAAACTTCGCCACTTATTGCGGCGATGCGAGGTATCACTGACCCGATGCTTCCGCCGGGAGAAAACAACGCGCCCTTCTTGCGAGCACTTGAGCGCCTCAAAGAAAAGGAACTGGGAAGTTTCGAGTAGCAATTCAGCTATACCAGTAGCTCCTATCTTCACGGCCAATTCGCGGGAAGTGGATTCCACTAAATATTCCGGCAATGTCTGCAAAAGGCCGCGAGCGGTCGCTGACAACATTGCACACCCGACTATAGGCAAGCTCTGCATACATAACTTCGGTCGCGCCGCGCTTGTTGCGCGTACGCTCTCATCGCTACCCTCGGAAGCACTCATTTCGATGGAATGCGAGAAAATCGACCTGTTTTTCATTAAGCGCGAGCCGTAATTGGCCACGCAAATGCAGGATCTGTCTTTGATTTTTTTGGACCCTATCACTTATAAGCATTCGGCCACTATTGTCAAAGCTGATCAGGCCACGATCAAAAAGGGCATCTAAGGTTCCCACTAATGGCAGTCCGTTGTTTGGGTCTAGTCGTTGTTGGTCGGTACTTCTTACCCACGGCTTTATATGAGATGCTCGCAGCGCCTCTTGCACGCTAGCGCCGGTGACTGCACAAGCGTTGTCCCATTTGGCCAACAGTTGGCGCCGGAATTTTCCTTGACCCAAGCGCGCATCAATGAGGGCGCGACGGCGGGTTGGTCTCTTTTCCAGGTCCCGCCGGGCTATCAATTCCGCAATGTCGGCAGCTTCCCCGCCAACGGAGCGTGTTTGAGTGCCAATTTTGGTGACTGGCACCTTGGGGCCAATCAGCGCGAATACGCTCGTCGGGTCTTTCTCCCAATGAACGAGAGCTTCAAGCCTGACTAATGATCGGAAATCATAGGATTGAATGCGAATATGCCCAGCGCCTCTTGGTGCTGCAGTGGCAATGACTCCGAAAGCCTCAGCCCCCGACCTAATGCCTTCTATGTGTCGCGCTCTTTCGTTATGGCCGGCGGAAGTCCTTGTCCAGTCTTCTCTGAGCAGCCGAACCATTCGTACCTGGTCTTGGGCCTGTATGTGGTCATGTGCCCACACTCTGAGAAAGATGCGATTGGTGGCCTCATGCCAGCTACCCCAGCTCCAGCGAGGATTTGCCAAGGGGGCCCCCAACTCACTGGCGAAGAACTGAGTGATAGACGGGGGTTCCATAGGCGTACTCTAAAGGTTAGTGTTACCTAATACTACACAGAAACTTCTGTCTGGTCACTGGGGGAAAGTGAGGAAGTCGATCGGAACGATATATGTCCCGAAAATGGTTAACTCGACTAATGCATCTATGCCAGAGCGGCCGCCTGCCGAAATCCTTCTAGCCTCGCCCTTGAGGCGAGCAAGCTGCGATAACTTCTCTAAATCACTTCGCCGCTGGTGTTTGCGAATGACGTCTCCCTACGTAAAAGGACCCCGTCTGATTCTGGAAGTAGAGGAGATAGCCGCTCCGCCGGCAGAGGCCCCATGCCCGCCAGGCGCCGGTTACGTCGAGCGGCCGCTGTCATTCGCGGCTACAGGCCGCTTCTGGCCGACAGCCGCCATCCCAATAGCCACGAGAGCCCAAGCCCCCGCAGCCATACTCAGCTAACCAATCACGCCCCCACAGGCTTGACCAGAATCTTCACCTGCTGCTTCTCCTTCACCAGCGTCTCAAACCCCTCCGCCACAATATCCTCCAGTCCGATTCGCTTGGTCACCAGCCGATCTGCCTGGAAGAAGCCACGCGTCATCAGGTCCATCACTGCCGGGAAAATATCCCGGTAGGCGATCGTGCCCTTCATGGTGCGTTCTTTCAGCACGATGGCGTTGGGGTGCAGTGCGGCTTCGCCTTCCCAGATCGAAACCACGATGGTTTCACCCTCGTAGCGGGTCGAGTCCACGCACTGTTGCAGCACCTTGGAGACGCCCGTCACTTCGAAGGCCACGTCCACGCCGCCGGGGGTGAGTTCGCGGATGCGGGCGACCGGGTCCTGTTCCAGCGGATTGATGGTGGTGGTGGCACCCAGTTCGCGGGCCTTGGCGGCGCGTTCTGGCGAGATTTCGACCACGTGGATGGCGGCGGCACCGGCGGCGCGCAGGGCTTCGACCAGCAACAGGCCGATGGGGCCGGCACCGAACACGGCCGCGGTGCCGCCGGCCTTGAGGGTGCTCAGGCGCACGGCGTGCAGTGCCACGGCGGCAGGCTCGACCAGGGCACCCTGCTCGAACGACAGGCCTTCGGGCATGCGGTGCACCATGCGTTCCTTGACTACGGTGTAGCTGGAGAAGCCGCCGCCGCCGCCCGACAGGCCGTGAAAGCCCAACTGGTCACACAGGTTGTACTTGCCGTGGTTGCAGGCGTCGCAGTGGCCGCAGGAGAGGATGGGTTCGACCACTACGCGGTCGCCGGGTTTGACGCGGGTGACGCCTTCGCCGATGGCGGTGACTTCGCCGGAGAATTCATGGCCCAGCACGATGGGGGCCACGTCCTGGCTGATCGGGTGCGGTGTGCCGACGGGCACGAAAATCGGGCCGGCCACGTATTCGTGCAGGTCGCTGCCACAGATGCCGGTCCAAGCGACCTTGATCTTGACCTGGCCGGGGCCGACGGTGGGTTCGGGGATGTCTTCGATGCGGATGTCTCGGGCCTTGTGCCAGCGGGCTGCTTTCATGGGGCACTCCTGTTCAGGGGTTGATGATCTGAATCGGCCGCTGCCATCGAGGGGCGGGGTAGCCGGAGGGCGGCGACCTATTAGGATGATGGTAACAGAGTGTGTAAGTCAGGGATATGGCATCTGCCTTGACAATGATTGCCTAGGCAGTCAATAATCCAGCCCATGAAGCGTTCCAATTCCCGCGCCCTGGCGCATTCCCTGCGTGACCCGGTCAGTTGCACGTCCGAGGACAGTATCGGCTTCCTGATCAAGTGCGTGCTGGTGTCCATGAGCCGCACCATCGAGCGCGACATGGTGCCGCTGGATCTGACGGCGATGCAGTGGCGTCCGCTGATGATGGTCTACAGCGGCAAGGCCGATACGGCGGCAGAACTGGCCCGGGTGCTGGATGTGGATACCGGTGCCATGACCCGCACGCTCGACCGGCTCGAAGGCAAGGGTTTGCTGCGCCGGGAGCGCAGCCAGGACGACCGGCGCGTGGTGCGGCTGGAGCTGACGGATGCGGGCCGCGAGGTGGCGGCGCAGTGTCCGGCCGTGCTGGGCCGGATGCTGGATCATCACTTGCGTGATTTCAAGGCTGAGGAAGTGACGGCATTGCGGGCATACCTGCAACGCATGCTGGTCAACGGCGCGCAACCGCGAGCGTGAACGCGCGCCAGTCGGCGCAATCGGTGCGCAGGCAATTTGCCTGCGCTTTTTTGATCTTTTTTGCTGCCTAGGCAGATACAGATCAGGCAATGTTTTTAAGCTTATTGTCAGAATGAATCGTTTGATTGTCTCTATTGTCAGCGCTGCGGTGCTGGCAGGATGTGCGCCCATGCGCGATGGCGTGCCCGAGGTGCAGCCGATCGCGCCGCAGGCGGTGGGGTTGCATGCTGCCGCTACGGCCATGGAATGGCCCGCTGCCCGCTGGTGGCAGCGCTATGGCGATGCGCAGCTTGACCGGCTGGTCGAGGCGGCCCTGGCGGGTAGCCCCGATATGGTGGCGGCCGAAGCACGCCTGCGTCAGGCACAGGCTGCCGTCGGGCGGGCGGGAGCTGCATTGCTGCCGACAGTCGATGCCAATGGCACGCTCACGCGCCAGCACTACAGCGAGCATTATGTCTATCCCGAACCGCTGGGCGGCTCCGTGGGCAGTGATGCGCGTCTGGCGCTGGATGCCCGCTACGAGCTGGACCTGTGGGGCAAGTACCGCAGCGGCCTGGATGCCGCCCGGTCCAGCGCAGAAGCGGCGCAGGCCAATGTGCAGTGGGCGCGCAATGTGCTGGTGCTGGCGGTGGTGCAGGGCTATGCCGATCTGCAGAATGCCTGGGCGCAGCAGCATGTCCTGGCACAGTCACTGGCGCGGGCCGATGATGTGCTGAGCCTGACGCAGGCCCGTTACGAGGCCGGGCTGGATACACAGGTCGAGGTGCGGCAGGCCGAGGCGCAGCGTGCGGAAGTGCGCGTGCAGGCCAGCCAGGTTGAAAACGACATTGCCCGCTTCCGACACCAGTTGGCGGCCTTGCAGGGGGCCGGGCCGGATACAGCGTTGTCGCTTGAGCCGGCGACTCTGCAGATGCCGGCGCAGGCGCGGCCCGCCGAGGTGCCGCTGGCGTTGCTGGGGCGGCGCCCAGACATCGTGGCGGCGCGCTGGCAGGCCGAGGCGGCGGGGGCCGAGGTACAGACGGCCAAGGCGGCGTTCTATCCCAATGTGAGTCTGGCTGCGTTTGTCGGCTTGCTGACACTCAATACCGCCACGCTGTTCGACCAGGGCAGCCGCATGGCCGGGGTGACGCCCGCCATCAGTCTGCCGCTGTTCGAGGGTGGACGCCTGAATGCCGACCTGGACGCCCGGCGGGCGCAGCGTGACGAGGCCGTGGCGGGCTACAACCAGGCCGTGCTGGGGGGCGTGCGCGAAGTCGCCGATGCGCTTGACAGCCTGCGGCTGGTGGCCGACGAAGCCCGGCATCAGCGCGATGCCCGGCTGGCTCTGGATGCGGCCTATACGCTGGCACGCGACCGCTATGCCGCTGGCCTGGGTGATTACCTGACAGTGCTGTCGGCCCAGGCCGGCGTGCTGGAGCAGACGCGCCGTGATACTGCGCTGGCGGCGCGTGCCTGGAAGCTCGATGCCGGCCTGATGACGGCGCTGGGTGGCGGCTATGCCGAGCCCGCGCAGACTGCTTTCTGATGCGGGCCAGCCCTGCTTTCAAAGATATCTGGATAGTGTATTGATCATGACTTCAAAAATTTCCGTTCCCGCTTCGCGTCGTCGGCTGCTGTTGCTGGCGACCACCGTTTTTGTGCTGCTGGCCGTGGGCTATGGCCTGTGGTGGTGGATCTACAGTTCGCATTTCGAGTCCACGGACGATGCCTATGTACATGGCAATCTGGTGCAGATCACGCCCCAGGTGGCCGGTACGGTGGTGGCTATTGCTGCCGACGATACCGAGTGGGTGAAGGCCGGCCAGCCGCTGGTGCAACTCGACCCGGCCGATGCCGAGGCGGCGCTGGCGCAGGCGCGGGCACAACTGGCGCAGGCGGTGCGCCAGACGCGCACGCGCTATGTTCAGAATGAGGCCCTGCAGGCCGATGTGTCGGCGCGCGAAGCTGACCTGCAGCGGGTACAGGCGGATCTGGCCCGAGCACGGACTGATCTGGATCGACGCCAGAAGCTGGCACGCACTGGTGGTGTCAGCGGCGAAGAACTGCAGCATGCGCAGACTGCGCTGCGCTCGGCGCAGTCGCAGGCCGCTCAGGCGCAGGCAGCGCTGGAAGCCGCCCAGGCCATGCTGGAAACCAACCAGGCGCTGACGCGTGGCACCGATGTGGCACATCATCCGGATGTGCAGCGGGCCGCCGCACAGTTGCGCGAGGCCTGGCTGGCGCGTGAGCGGACGGCCTTGCCTGCACCGGTCGATGGCATGGTGGCGCGTCGCAGTGTCCAGGTCGGCCAGCGGGTGGCACCGGGGGCGGCGTTGATGAGCGTGGTGGCGCTGGATCAGCTCTGGGTCGAGGCCAATTTCAAGGAAAACCAGTTGCGCAATATGCGTGTCGGCCAGCCGGTGACGCTGGTGTCCGATCTGCATGGCGACCGCGTGCGCTATCACGGCGTGGTGAGCGGTCTGGATGCCGGTACCGGCAGTGCGTTTGCGTTGCTGCCGGCGCAAAATGCCACCGGCAACTGGATCAAGGTGGTGCAGCGCGTACCGGTGCGCATCCGGCTGGACCCGACCGAGCTGGCCGAGCATCCGCTGCGGATCGGCCTGTCGATGACGGTGGAAGTGGACGTGGGCGATGAAGGCCACGCGGTCCCTGCCGTGGCAGGTTTGCAGACCGATGCCCTGACTCTGGACCAGGGCGTGGCCGATGCGCTGATCGACACCATCATCCGCGAGAACCTGGCGTCATGAGCGGCACGACTGCCGAACGGCAGGATGCGGCAACCGGCGCGGCTCCGGCTGCCGCGCCGGTGCCTCATCCGCCGCTTGAGGGGGCGGCCCGCATCATCGGCTCGATCGCATTGTCGACGGCGGTGTTCATGAACGTGCTGGATACGTCCATCGCCAATGTCTCGATCCCGACCATTGCGGGCGACCTGGGGGTCAGCAGCAGCCAGGGCACCTGGGTGATCACGTCGTTCGGCGTGGCCAATGCCATTACCGTGCCACTGACGGGCTGGCTGACACAGCGCTTCGGGCAGGTGCGGCTGTTCCTGATGTCCACGCTGCTGTTCGTGCTGACCTCGTGGCTGTGCGGCTTTGCGTCATCGCTGGAGGCGCTGGTCGTGTTCCGGGTCCTGCAGGGGGCGGTGGCCGGGCCGATGATCCCGCTGTCCCAGACCCTGATGCTGGCCAGTTTTCCTCGCGAAAAATCGGGCATGGCGCTGGCGATCTGGGCCATGACCACCCTGGTAGCCCCGGTGGCCGGCCCGTTGCTGGGCGGCTGGATTTCGGATACCTACACCTGGCCCTGGATCTTCTACATCAACGTGCCGGTGGGGCTGCTCGCAGCCTGGTTCAGTTGGCGCATCTACAAGGATCGTGAATCGCCCACGCGCTACATCCCGATCGATCGCATGGGGCTGGCGTTGCTGGTGGTCTGGGTCGGCGCGTTGCAGGTCATGCTCGACAAGGGGCAGGAACTGGACTGGTTCTCCAGCCCTGTGATCGTGACGCTGGCCGTGGTGTCGGTGGTGGCGTTCGTGTTCTTCCTCATCTGGGAACTGACCGAGGCCCATCCCATCGTAGACTTGAGGCTGTTCCTGGGGCGCAATTTCACCATCGGAGTGCTGACGCTGGCGGTGGCCTACGGGGTGTTCTTTGCGAATGTGGTGCTGATGCCTTTGTGGTTGCAGCGCTTCATGGGCTATACCGCGACCGATGCGGGCTGGGTGACGGCACCGGTCGGGTTGTTCGCCATTCTGCTCACGCCGGTGGTCGGACGCCTGCTGGCCAGCCAGGACCCGCGTCGCCTGGTGACGTTCGCGTTCCTGGTCTTTGCGCTGGTGTCCTATATGCGCTCGGGCTTCAATACCCAGGCCGATATGGCGACGCTGATCGTGCCGACGGTGATCCAGGGGATCGCGATGGCTGCGTTTTTCGTGCCGCTGACCGCCATCAGCCTGTCCGGCCTTGATCCGGCGCGGATTCCGGCTGCCTCGGGGTTGTCCAATTTCGCGCGGCTGACGGCAGGGGCCTTTGGCACCTCGATCACGACCACGCTGTGGGATGACCGGGCGGCCTTCCATCATGCCCGCCTGAGCGAGGTGGCCCATCCCGGCAGCCCCGGTTTCGACAGTGCCTTCGAGACCCTGCGACAGACGCTGGACCCGGCACGGGCGCTGAGCTATATCGACGGATTGCTCAATACACAGGCCTTCACGCTGTCGGCGCTGGATATCTTTCACGCGTCGGCCGTGATCTTCGTGTTGCTGACGGCACTGGTCTGGCTGGCACGACCTAATCGCTCTGGGCCGGCGGGCGGTGCGGCGGAGGCAGCCGGCGGGGCGCATTGACGGAGACTGCTTGCGGGGCGGGTTCGCTGCCGGTGTTCGAGCCTGGCGTGACAGGGCATAAGTCCACCTGGTCTGCAGAGTCTGACCCGCTGTGGCCGCCGCCATGTTTAGAATGAAGGCTTCCTTTGTTTAGATCAGGTCACAGCCCAATGAATCATTCCTCCAATCGTCCGGCAACGACACGGCTGGATTGGCAGCGCAGCGGGGAGCAGTTGCGATGACGGCAGCATGGTCGTGGCAGCAGGGCGGCGCACAGTTGTTGCCGGGGCCGGTTGGCCCCATCGAGGCGTTCTTTGATGCGCCATCCGGTCCGATCCGGGGGCTGGCGCTGGTGGCGCACCCTCAGCCCCTGATGGGGGGAGACGCCCGGCACAAGATCCCGCAATTTCTGGCACACACCTTGCGCGACGCTGGCTGGCTGGCCGTGCGGCCCAATTTTCGTGGCGTGGGACGCAGTGCCGGTGTACATGATGCCGGCCAGGGTGAAACCGATGATATGTGGGCCGTGCTGCAACTGCTGCAGGCCGAGATGCCCGGATTGCCCGTGGTGCTGGTGGGCTTTTCCTTCGGCGCGTTCGTGCAGGCGCGGTTGGCACGGCGTCTGGCGGATGCGGGCACGCCGGCATGGCGCACCTTTCTGGCAGGCATGCCGTTCGGCACCGTGGAAGCGGGGCGTTCGTACGAAACGCCCGATGGTTTGCCCGATACGCTGGTGGTGCATGGCGAGCAGGACCGTCAGGTACCGCTCGATGCTGTACTGGCCTGGGCCCGGCCAGAAGGGCATCCTGTTGTGGTGGTGCCGGGGGTGGGTCATTTCTTCACAGGGTGTTTGCCGGTGCTGCGCTCATTGCTGGTACGACATCTGCAGGAGGCTGTTTTCTAACGTTCGGTCCCTGAAAATGCAAGCACTTAAAAAACAGGGACATGTAGGTATTTCCCTGATGGTGGCAGGTCGTTACTTGGGTCACAATATAATTCTTGCACGACGTGCTGACCGTGCGTCGCCCCCATCCGGTTTTTCCCAAGGAGAACGAACGTATGAAAAAACATATTCTGGCCGCAGCAGTCCTGGCGCTGGCCGCCGGCAATGCCATGGCGCAAGCCAACGATACGCTCGCCAAGATCCGCGACAGCGGCTCCGTGACCCTGGGCGTGCGCGAATCGTCCGGGCTGGGCTACACCCTGGGCAATGGCAAGTACGTCGGCTTCCATACCGAAATGGCTGAAAACATCATCGAGGACCTGCGCAAGGATCTGGGCCTCGAAAAGCTTGAGATCAAGTACCAGCCGATCACCTCGCAGAATCGCATCCCGCTGATCAACAACGGCAGCGTCGACTTCGAGTGCGGCTCCACCACCAACAATACGGCTCGCCAGAAAGACGTGGACTTCGCCCACACTACCTATGTGGAAGAAGTGCGCATGGCCACCAAGGCCGACTCCGGCATCAGCTCGGTGGCCGACCTGGCCGGCAAGAACGTGGCCGTGACCACCGGGACCACCTCGGTGCAGACCCTGCGTCGCAACAAGCGTGCCGAAGGCGTCAACTTCAACGAAGTCATGGGCAAGGACCACGCCGACAGCTTCCTGCTGCTCGAGACCGGCCGTGCCGACGTGTTCGTGATGGACGGTTCGATCCTGGCCGCCAACATCTCCAAGTCGCGCAACCCCGACAACTACCGCATCGTCGGTGAAGTCCTGTCGGTCGAGCCGATTGCCTGCATGCTGCGCAAGAACGACGACAACTTCAAGGCTGCCATCAACAAGAGCATCGAGCGCCAGATCGCCGACGGCACCCTCAATGCCCTGTGGGACAAGTGGTTCCTGCAGCCGACCCCGCCGGCAGGCACGGTCATCGGCCTGCAACTGTCGGAAGCGACCAAGCAAGCCTGGGAAAACCCCAACGACAAGCCGATGGAAGCCTACGTGGTCGAATGATCGCGTATCGGACTTGGGTTGTCTGATGTACATACGCCCCTACAGCCGGTCTGCAGGGGCGTTTTTGATTGGAATTGCACCGATGCAGGTTGCCGTGGCATCATCGCGGCACGCACGGAACTACCTCGGTAGGGAGGCTGTATGAATTGGGATTGGCAGGTATTCTGCCAGGATAACCTGGACCAGCAAGTGGTACAGGGATGCTTCGGCAAAGACGGCAGCGTGACCTATCTGGACTGGATGATGTCGGCCTGGGGCTGGACGATTTCGGTGTCGCTGGTATCCCTGGCCCTGGCCCTGGCGCTGGGCTTTCTGGTGGGCACGCTGCGCACGCTGCCCAATAGCCGCTTCTGGGTGCGGGCAGGCAATGCGTGGGTGGAACTCTTTCGCAATATTCCCCTGCTGGTACAGATTTTCCTGTGGTATCACGTCATACCGTCACTGTTTCCGGTGATGCGTAGTGTGTCGGGTTTCGTGCTGGTGGTGTGCGCGCTGGGCGTGTTCACGTCGGCCCGGATCGCCGAACAGGTGCGCGCCGGGATCGAGGCATTGCCGCGTGGCCAGCGCTATGCCGGCATGGCACTGGGTTTCACGACCTTCCAGTACTACCGTTATGTGCTGCTGCCCCTGGCGTTCCGGATCATCATTCCACCACTCACCAGTGAATCGATGAATATCGTCAAGAACTCGTCGGTGGCCTTTGCCGTGTCGATTGCAGAGCTGACCATGTTCGCCATGCAGGCGCAGGAAGAAACCTCGCGCGGCATCGAGATCTACCTGGGGGTGACGGCACTCTATATCGTGACCGCGTTCGGCATCAACCGTGTCATGGCCTTCATTGAAAACCGCGTCCGCATTCCGGGCTTCATCGTGGGCGGTGCCCAGGGAGGACACTGATCATGGGCTTCGATTTCGATTTCGGTTTCTACAACTGGGCACTGATCAGCGACTACGTGCTCAAGGGCTTTTATTTCAGCGTCTGGCTGACTGTCGTGGCGACCCTGGGCGGGATTGCGCTGGGTACCGTGCTGGCCCTGATGCGCCTGTCGGGCAAGAACTGGCTGGTGCTGCCCGCGACCATCTACGTCAACGGCATGCGCAGCATCCCGCTGGTGATGGTCATCCTGTGGTTCTTCCTGCTGATGCCGCTGATCGTCGGCTTCTCGGTGGGCGCAGAAACCTCGGCGGTGATTACCTTCGTGGCATTCGAGGCGGCCTATTTCAGCGAGATCATGCGTGCCGGCATTCAGTCCATTCCGCGTGGACAGGTCTATGCCGGTCAGGCCGTGGGCATGACCTACGGGCAGAACATGCGCATCGTGATCCTGCCGCAGGCCTTTCGCAACATGCTGCCGGTGCTGCTCACGCAGACCATCATCCTGTTTCAGGATACGTCGCTGGTGTACGCTATCGGTGCCTATGACATGCTCAAGGGTTTCGAGACCGCAGGCAAGAACTTCGGTCGCCCGATCGAGGCCTATGTCGCGGCAGCCGTGGCCTACTTCATCATCTGCTATTCATTGTCGTGGTGCGTCAAGCAACTGCATCGCAAGATTGCCATCATTCGCTAGTCAGAAGGAAAGCACAACATGATTGAAATGAAAAACGTCTCGAAGTGGTATGGCGACTTCCAGGTGCTGACCGACTGCTCGACCCGCATCGAAAAGGGCGAAGTGGTGGTGGTGGCCGGGCCATCCGGTTCGGGCAAGTCCACGCTGATCAAGACCATCAACGCGCTGGAGCCGTTCCAGAAAGGCGAGATCTGGGTCGACGGCACGGCAGTGCATGATCCCAAGACCAACCTGCCCAAGCTGCGCAGCCGCGTGGGCATGGTGTTCCAGCATTTCGAGCTGTTTCCGCACCTGTCGGTCACCGAGAATCTCACGGTGGCGCAGATCAAGGTGCTGGGCCGCAGCAAGGACGAGGCCCATGCCCATGGCCTGAAATACCTGGAGCGGGTCGGCCTGCTGGCGCACAAGGACAAGTTTCCCGGCCAGTTGTCGGGCGGCCAGCAGCAGCGTGTGGCCATTGCCCGCGCGCTGAGCATGGACCCCATCGTGATGCTGTTTGATGAGCCGACCTCGGCACTCGATCCCGAAATGGTGGGCGAAGTGCTCGACGTGATGGTCGGACTGGCCCAGGAGGGCATGACCATGATGTGCGTGACCCACGAAATGGGCTTTGCGCGCAAGGTCAGCAGCCGCGTGATTTTCATGGACGTGGGCGGCAAGATCCTGGAAGACTGCCCCACGCAGGAGTTCTTCGGCAACCCGGAGGCCCGCAAAGACCGCACCAAAGACTTTCTGCACAAGATCCTGGCGCACTGATCGCGTTCTGCTCATGACTCGCCCCGCCTGGCTGTTGCAGTCAGTGCGGGGTTTTATTTTTGTCGTCGGTCCGGACGGACCTTCAGGCCTGGGCAGGCAGGCTGGCCTCGTTGAAGGCAGCAACGGCGTTGGCGGCATACATGGCGACAGGACCGCCGCCCATGTAGATGGCCACGCCCAGGGCTTCGTGAACTTCTTCCGTACTGGCCCCCAGTCGCGCCAGCGCCTGGGTATGAAACCCGATGCAGCCATCGCAGCGGGAGGCAACACCGATGGCCAGTGCGATCAGCTCCTTGGTCTTGGGGTCGAGCGCCCCTCCGGCCATGGCGGCCTTGCCAATGTCGGCAAAACCTTTCATGACGCCAGGCTGGGTTTTGCGCAGTTGCGCGAGTTGGGTCGAAACGGACTGGGTCAGTTGCTTGTATTGCGGCGTGGACATGGACAACTCCGGTGATCGTGTTTGAGAATGCCGCCCGGCAGGCGGCAGTGATACCGGAATTATAATTTAGATTTATCTAAATTAATGATCTGAAAAATAAACCATCGCTATGCAGGGTCGCCTGACTTGCCCAGAGCAAAGTCCACGGCTGCCTCGATATGGATCGCCGTGGAGTCGAAGCCTGGCAGTGGCAGGGTATCTGTATCGAGGATCATGCAGATCTCGGTGCAGCCAAAAATGACTGAGTCTGCACCTTGCATCCTGGCGATTTCGATGATGTCGACCAACTGTTGGCGCGACAGATCTTCTACCCTGCCGATGCTGAGTTCATTGAAAATGATGTCGTGGATACGTTCGCGAGATGGCGCATCGGGCACCATGACGTTGATGCCATGCGGCTTCATGCGAGCCGGATAGAAGCCGTTTTCCATCGTGTAGCGTGTGGCCAGCAGCAGAGGGCGGACGCGGCCGGCCGCCTTGAGGCGGATGGCCACTTCATCGACGATATGGATGAAGGGCAGTACAGTGGCCGTTTCTACTGCGTCTGCCACCAGATGCATGGTGACGGCACAGATCATGATGCAGTCTGCCCCGCCAGCCTCCAGGGCGCGGGCGGCCTTTGCCAATGCCTGGCCCGCTTCCTCCCAGCGATCGCTGCGTTGCATGTCGACGATAGGCTGGAAGTCGATGGAGCGCATCAGCAGTTCTGCCGAGTGCAGTCCACCCAGGTGCTGGTGGATGGCTTCGTTTATTTTTCGATAGTAGACGGCCGAGCCTTCAAAGCTCATCCCGCCGATCAGTCCGAGGGTGCGCAGGGTCATGAAAAATCCCGATGAAAAAGAATGGATGCGTCATCGGGAGTCTAGCGAGCGGAATGGCTTATGAAAATTGAATAATTCTGTTCAATATTTCTGTTTTTTAGAAATTTGTCATGGCAGCAAGGCCATCAATGCCTGCAGCGGTGCACCTGGCTGATCGGTCCAGACCAGATGGGTACGGTTGAGACGCAGCCTGTCGGGCAGCGGGTGACGTTGCACGGCAGTGCCCAGTACGGCATGGTCGAGCAGTTCTGTGGAGATAATGCCAATCCCCGTTGCAGCGGCCACGCAGGCGATGATGGCATGGTAGGAACCGAATTCAAGTATTCGGCCGGGTGTCACGCCTTCTTCGGCCAGCCATTCCGTCAGACGGCGACGATAAGAGCAGCCATGCGGAAAGACGACCAGGGTCTGGCCGCTCAGGTCGGCTGCACTTTGGATGCGTGGCGTACCCTGAGCCGAGATCAGCGTCAGGGTTTCATTGAAGGCGGGACGGCTGCTGAACCTGCCGGGTTCGAAGGGCTCAGCGATAAAGGCCGCATCGATCTCGAAGCGAGCCAGCATGCGCAACAGCGTGTCGGTGATCCCGGTCTGCAGTTCGATCGACATGCCAGGATGCTGCAGATGAAAGGTCGAGAGCAGGGATGGCAGACGTGCACCGGCTGTGCTTTCGAGCGAGCCGAGCCGCAGGGTGCCGTGGGTGGTGCCATTGCGGACCTCCTGCTCGGCCTGTTCTGCCAGCAACAGCAGGCGTTCGGCGTGGCCCAGCAAGGTCTGTCCGGACTCGGTCAGGGCGAGGCTGCGTCCTTGCTTGCGGAACAGGGCAACGCCCAAGCGTGCCTCGAGTTGCTTGATGCGGGTCGTGATATTGGACGGAACACGATGTAGGCGGGCGGCCGCACGCGCGATACCGCCCTCGCGGACCACGCAGCGGAAAATGTCCAGATCATCCAGGTCCATGTTTCTCATATTGAGAATTGTAGGGCCTGATTGTTCAGTATTGGCAGATCAGGCCGGCAGCAGCGCCGGATCGTCGGTGCGGAACCAGCCGGTCAGGCTCCAGCGGGGCTGGGTGCAGGGCAGGACCTCATGCGGGATCAGGTCGCTGCGAAACAGCAGCAGGCGGCCGGCCAGCGGTTCGAGCCGGTGGAATTCGCGTTCGGGATTGTCGGCTTCGAACAGGCGCAACTCGCCACCGTCGCCAGGTTGCCAGTCGGGATTAAGGTACAGCAGGATGGTGATCATCCGATAGGGCATGCCACGATGCTGATCCATGTGCCGGGCATAGCCCATGCCGGAGTCGTAGCGTGCGTAGTGCATTTCCAGGTGGCGCAGGCCCAGGTAGAAATGCCGGTTGAGCAGCGCGCGCAGTTCGTCGGTCCAGGCCAGGAATTCGCTGCTGGCCGGTTGCCGGTTGTCGTGGTCCAGCCAGCAGATGGTGTCGCCGCGTATTTCCGGATGGCGGCCTTCCTGCTGTTGTCGTCCGATGCGGGCGGCATGGAATTCGCCCTGTTGCCAGCGCTGCATGCCTTCCGTGCGTAAACGATGTGTCAGTTCCGGCGGGATGATGTCGTCCGACATGGCCCAGCCTTGGGTTTCCAGGAGATCGAGCAGCGTATCAAGCGGCTGCGTCATGATTCATCCTGCTCAGCGGAAACACCGGAACGACTCGAATCGCAGTCTCCTTGCCACAGCGCCATGATGTGGCCGCAGTATCAGAAAATCGGTAGATGGGGAGCGAATTTTATCTGAAAAAAAACCGGCCACAGAGGGTTTTCTGCAGCCGGTATGGTCAGTGCCAGGACGATCGTTCGGTCAGGCTTTCTTGGCGTGTCGGTTGCGGTAGCTTTCCAGGAACGTGGCGATGCGCCCGATGGCTTCGCGCAGGTCCGGTTCGTGCGGCAGGAAGACGATGCGGAAATGGTCGGGATGGGGCCAGTTGAAACCGGTGCCCTGCACCAGCATCACGCGGGTGGCCTCCAGCAGTTGCACGAAAAACTGGCGGTCGTCCTGGATCGGATAGATCTCCGGGTCCAGGCGGGGGAACATGTACAGCGTGCCATGCGGCTTGACGCAGGTGACGCCCGGGATGGCGGTGATCAGCTTGTAGGCCAGGTCGCGCTGGCGACGCAGGCGGCCACCCTCGCAGACCAGGTCGTTGATGCTCTGGTAGCCGCCCAGGGCGGTCTGGATCGCCCACTGGCCGGGCACATTGGCGCACAGCTTCATGTTGGCCAGCATGTTCAGGCCTTCGATGTAGTCGCTGGCGAGGCTCTTGTCGCCCGAGACGATCATCCAGCCGGCCCGATAGCCACAGGCCCGATAGCTCTTGGAGAGCGAATTGAAGGTCAGGGTCAGGACATCCGATGACAGGCTGGCAATGGCCGTGTGTCTGGCTCCGTCATACAGCACCTTGTCGTAGACCTCGTCGGCCAGAATGGCCAGGCCATGCTCGCGTGCGATCTTGATGATGCCCTGCAGGACGCTGTCGGGATAGAGCACGCCGGTGGGATTGTTGGGGTTGATGACCACGATGCCCTTGGTGCGGGGTGTGATCTTGGCGCGGATATCCTCCAGGTCGGGAATCCAGCCCTTGCTTTCGTCGCACAGGTAATGCACCGGCGTGCCGCCGGACAGGCTGGTGACGGCGGTCCACAGCGGATAGTCGGGGGCGGGCAGCAGCAGTTCGTCGCCGTCGTCGAGCAGGGCGTTGGTCGCCATGGCGATCAGGTCCGAGGCACCGTTGCCGAGGTAGATGTCTTCCAGGCCAACACCCTTGATGCCTTGAGCCTGGGTGTAGTGCATCACCGCCTTGCGCGCTGCGAAGATGCCCTTGCTGTCGGAATACCCTGCCGAGTTGGGCAGGTTGCGGATCATGTCCTGCTGGATTTCCTCGGGGGCATCGAAGCCGAACACGGCCAGGTTGCCGATGTTGAGCTTGATGATTTTCTGACCCTCGTCCTCCATTTGCTTGGCGCGATCCATGATGGGGCCGCGGATATCGTAGAGAACGTGGGCGAGCTTGCTGGATTTGTGGATGGGCTTCATGGAAATGGCCTGCGGCATCGGGCCGCCGAAAGGGCGGAGTCCGCTTCGCGTGGAAGCGGACCGTAATCGCATATTGTGCCACCTGCGCCCGCAACGGCATATAGGCCGTTGGTCGGCAGGTCACGAAGCCGGCAAATGCACAACGATCTGGCGTCAGGTAGCCCGATGAAGCGATCTGCCGAGGGGGTCAGGCCTGAGCGCCATCCAGGGCCTGCTGCAGGTCGGCGATCAGGTCGTCGATGTGCTCCAGCCCGATCTGCAGGCGTACCAGGGCATGCGGTGCCAGCGTCCAGTAGCCGTGCGGAGCGATCAGGGAGGGTTCGACCAGTTGCACCAGGCTTTCGAAACCGCCCCACGAGAAACCGATGCCGAACAGCGTGAGCGCATCGACGAAGCGCCGTGCCTGCGCCGGTTCGAGCGCCAGCGCCACCGACAGCATGCCGTTGGAACCATGGAAATCGCGTTGCCACAGCGCATGGCCGGGATCGTCGGGCCAGGCGGGGTGAAAGATGCGTACCGTCTCGGGGCGGCTGGCAAAAAAGTGGCAGACCTCAAGCGCGTTACGGGCATGCTGTTCCAGGCGCAGTGGCAGGGTGCGCGCGCCGCGCAGCGCCAGCCAGACGTCGTCGGCACTGACCGAGTAGCCCAGCGCGTAGTGGGCCTTGGCCAGCCGGGCAGCGGTTTGGGCGTCGTTGGTGGCGACCGCACCCAGCATTACGTCGGAGTGGCCGGCGATGTACTTGGTGGCGGCGATGACCGAGACTTGCGCGCCCAGATCCAGCGGGCGGTACAGGTAGCCCGAGCCCCAGGTGTTGTCGCTGGCCAGCATCAGGTCATGTCGCTGGGCGAAGGCGGCCAGTGCAGGCAGGTCAAGGGTTTCGAACAGCAGCGAGCCGGGCGATTCGACATACAGCAGGCGGGTGTTGGGGCGAACCAGCGCGGCCAGATCGTCCTGGGCGGAAAAGTAGGTGATTTCGATGTTCATCCGCTCCAGCAGGGAGTGGTCCAGGATGCGGGTCGGGCCGTAGACGCAATCGGCTACCAGTGCATGATCGCCGGCATCGAGCAGGGCCACGAAGGCCAGCGTGATGGCGGCCATGCCGGAGGGGGCGATGTAGCTGTGCGTGGCGTTCTCGAGTTCGCAGATCAGGTCTTCGAAGGCGCGGTGTGTGTCCAGCCCCTGGCGGCCGTAGGCGGCGATCCGTTCGCCGCTGGCGCGCCGTGCGATGGCCCGGTCGAGTGCGTCCAGGCTCTTGAAGCGGACGGTGCTGGTACGGATGGAGGGCAGGCTGACCGGCGCGGACTCCGTGGCAGGGTCGAACGGCGCGCTGCCGGTGTGCATCAGGCGGGTATCAATGTGGTGTGTCTTGTTCATGCGAAGCATGATAGCGGGCACCTCGCATCGGCGCCACTGCCGTCAGTGCATATCCACTATCTATATTCCCCTGCCATGGTTGCAGCGTGCGAGGATCGGCGGACTCTGCTAACCGGGGGCCTGCAGGAACAGCAAGGCAGGCGTCTCCAGCAGGCGTCGCAGTTCCTGGATGAAGCGGGCTGCATCCATGCCGTCCACGACGCGGTGATCGAAGGACGAAGACAGGTTCATCATGCGGCGCACTTCGACCCGTCCGTGACGTACCACCGGGCGCTCGACCTGCCGGTTGACACCGACGATGGCGACTTCGGGATGGTTGATGATAGGGGTGCTGGCAATGCCGCCCAGGGCCCCCAGGCTGGTCAGGGTCAGCGTGGAGCCGGACAGCGCTTCGCGGGGCAGGCGTGCTTCGCGTGCGGCATGCGACAGGCGCGTGATCTCCGCGGCATTGCCCCACAGGTCACGCGATTCCGCATGGCGCAGGACCGGTACGACCAGCCCGCCGGGGGTCTGTGTGGCGATGCCCAGGTGCAGGGCCGCGTGGCGGGTGATGATGCCGGCCTCGTCGTCGTAGCAGGCATTGATCTGTGGAAAGGCCACGGTTGCCCGGGCCAGGGCCTGGATCAGGAATGGCAGCAGGGTGAGCCTGCCATGTGTCGCGCTGTATTCGATATTCAGCGCTTGTCGCAGTGCTTCCAGATCGGTCATGTCGACTTCTTCGACATAGCTGAAATGCGGAATGCGCTGCATGGATGTCTGCATTTTCTCGGCGATCCGGCGGCGCAGGCCGATGACCTGGATCTGTTGTGTGCCGGTGCGTGCCGTGGGGCTGGTTGCGGCGGCAACAGGAGGCGGGTTGGCCGGTGTAGCGTGTGCCGGGTGGCCGGAGGTGCCATGCGGTGGGTGTGTGTGTGCCAGGGTCGCGTCGATGTCGCCGTGAATGATACGCCCGCCCGGGCCGCTGCCCTGGAGTGCATGGAGATCGATGTCATGTTCACGCGCCCGACGGCGTATGGAGGGCGAGGCCAGGGGGCGCGGGTGGGTGGCCTGGCGACAGGCTGCTGCCGGCTCAGGTTCGACAGATGTACTGCGGCTCGGGCAGGTTGCCTGAGGGCAGGTGAGATCCTGTTGGTCAGTGGGGGCGGCCACAGGCTGCGTGGATGGGGCGCTGTCGTCCGCCAGTTCGATATGGATCAGCGGGGCACCGACGGCGATCATCTCGCCCAGTGCGCCGCACAGCGTTTGGACCCGGCCATTTACGGGTGAAGGAATCTCGACGGCCGCCTTGTCGGTCATGACTTCGGCCAGCGGCTGGTCTTCGCTGACCTGGTCTCCTTCGCGGATGTGCCAGCCGACCAGTTCGACCTCAGCGATACCTTCGCCGATGTCCGGCATCTTGATGGTGTGGATGGGCATGCCTCATTCCTCCATGACACGTCGCAGCGCGGCGGCAATGCGGGCCGGCGATGGAAAGTAGGCCCACTCCTGCGCATGCGGGTAGGGGGTGTCCCAGCCCGCGACACGTTCGATGGGCGACTCCAGCGAATAGAAACAGTGTTCCTGCATGAGCGCCGCCAGTTCGGCACCGAAACCGCCTGTACGGGTGGCCTCGTGCACGATGACGCAGCGTCCGGTCTTGCGCACGGAGGCTGCCAGCGGTTCGATGTCGAGCGGCCACAGGGTGCGCAGGTCGATGATCTCGGCATCGATGCCGCTTTCTGCCACGGCTGCTGCTGCCACGTGCACCATGGTGCCGTAGGTCAGCACGGTCGCGGCCAGGCCGGGGCGATGGATGGCCGGTACGCCCAGCGGCACGCGGTAGTAGCCCTCGGGCACGTCACTCATCGGGTGCTTTGACCAGGGCGTGACCGGACGGTCGTGGTGGCCGTCGAAGGGGCCGTTGTAGAGCCGCTTGGGCTCTAGGAAAATGACCGGGTCGTCACTCTCGATGGCGGCGATCAGCAGGCCCTTGGCATCGTAGGGGTTGGAAGGCATCACCGTGCGCAGGCCGCACACATGGGTGAACAGCGCCTCGGGACTCTGGCTGTGGGTCTGGCCGCCGTAGATGCCACCGCCGCAGGGCATGCGGATCACCATCGGTGCGGTGAAGTCTCCGGCCGAGCGGTGGCGCAGGCGTGCGGCTTCGGACATGATCTGGTCCGAGGCCGGATAGAAATAGTCGGCAAACTGGATTTCCACCACGGGGCGCAGGCCGTAGGCCGCCATGCCGATGGCCGTCCCGACGATGCCGCTTTCGGACAGCGGCGCATCGAAGACGCGGGTGCGCCCGTGGCGGGCCTGCAGGCCTTCGGTACAGCGGAAGACGCCACCGAAGTAGCCGACGTCCTGGCCGTACAGCACGACGTTCTCATCCCGTTCCAGCATGACGTCCATGGCCGAACGCAGCGCCTGGATCATGGTCATGGTCGCCATGGCTCAGCCCTCCAGTTGTGCGCGTTGCTGCGCCAGGTGCGGCGGCAGGTCGGCATAGACGTCTTCGAACAGGTCGGCTCCCGGATCGGGGCGGCCATCGCCGAGGGTGCCGTGGCGCTCGGCTTCCTTCTGGGCGGCCAGCACTTCGGCCTCGATGTCGCGCAGTGCCGCTTCATGCTGCGTATCCGACCACAGCGCCCGTGCGGTCAGGTGCCGTCGCAGCCGTTCGATGGGGTCGCCCAGAGGAAAGTGAGTCCAGTCGTCGGCGGGGCGGTACTTGGAAGGGTCATCCGAAGTGGAATGTGGTCCGGCCCGGTAGGTGACCCATTCGATCAGGGTCGGGCCGGCATTGCTGCGTGCACGTTCGGCGGCCCAGCGCGAGGCGGCCAGCACGGCCAGCAGGTCATTGCCATCGACCCGCAGCGCGGCAATGCCCATGCCGACGCCCCGCATGGCAAAGGTGGTGGTTTCGCCGCCGGCGATCGCCTGGAAAGTGGAGATGGCCCACTGATTGTTGACGACGTTGAGAATGACCGGTGCCCGATAGACCTGGGCGAAGGTCAGCGCTGTGTGAAAGTCGGCTTCGGCCGTTGAACCGTCGCCGATCCAGGCCGAGGCGATGCGTGTATCGCCCTTGATGGCCGAAGCCATGGCCCAGCCTACGGCCTGGACGAACTGGGTGCCGAGATTGCCGGAAATGGAGAAGAACCCATGGCTCTTGGAGGAATACATGACCGGCAACTGGCGGCCCAGGAGCGGGTCGCGGCTGTTGGAGAACAACTGGCACATCATGTCGGTCATGGGCATGCCGCGTGCCAGCAGGATGCCCTGCTGGCGGTAGGTCGGAAAGCACATGTCATCGGCGTGCAGCGCCAGGGCCTGGCCGATGCCGACGGCTTCCTCGCCCAGGCTCTGGACGTAGAAGGAGGTTTTCTTCTGGCGCTGGGCAATGACCATGCGGGCATCGAAGGCCCGCGTCAGCAGCATCAGGCGCAGGGCATGCAGCAGCAGGCCGGGATCGGCCTGCGGATCCCAGGGGCCGATCGCCTGGCCGTCATCGTCGAGTACGCGGATCAGACCATCAGCCAGCGGCAGCGTGTCGCGATAGGGAGTATCGATGGGCGGACGTGGCAGCGAGCCTGCCGGGCTCAGCCTGAGGTAGGCAAAGTCGGTGCGCTGTCCGGGCCGGCCGGAGGGCTCGGGCACGTGCAGGCGGAGTGATCCCTGTGATGCGGTCATGGCCTTGTCTCCTGCGCAGATTGTGTCTGGCTTGCATGAATGTCGCCGCGTATCGCGGGATGCCGGTACGGACGACTGTGGCCGTGTGCGCCGGATGGGCGGGGCGGCCACTGTTATGAAGGCACTGTATCAGAGAAGGGCGGGACGGGGCAGTAGGGGGAAACCTGGTGCGAAGCACGTCAGGAGCGACGGGCCTGGTGCGTTGGCAAGCGCTCGGACTCAGGACTGGTGTGGAGACGCCTGCTTGCGGTTCAGATTCTGCACCAGTGTCGTGATGTACACCGTGAAGATCGGGAAAGTCGTCATGCCGATGACGGCCAGCACGGCGGTGGCAATCTTGCCGGTGGTCGTGACCGGCACGATGTTGGAGCCCAGCGTCGTGACCGTCAGCGCGGCCCACCAGAGGGCGTCGCCGTAGTTCTTCACCAGGGGGTTGATGTTGGCTTCGAAGATGTAGAAAGCCAGGATCTGGAAATAGCAGAGCACCAGGAAAATCACGATATAGGTGACGAACAGGCTGTTGATGCGATTCTTGATCGTCATCCGGGTCAGGATGACCAGGGCCACGCCGCCGCGCACGATGGGCAGCAGACGCAGCAGATAGCGGGTTTCGTCGGACAGTACCACGGCAAAATGCGCGAACAGGCTCTGGTAGGGGATATACAGCAAGAGCAGCGGGAAACTGCGCAGCAGGTAGCGACCTTTGTGTTCGGCGTAGCACAGCATCACGAACAGTTCGGCCAGGAAGTACAGGCACACCCACAGTTGGATATCGTTATATATCTGCCGCTCGAACATGCTTGGGCTGGTGAAGGCCTCCACGGACATGCTGATGACCAGCGCCAGCGAAAGCACGATGCCCATGACGCTGGAAATGTCGGTGGCCAGCGTGTGCCAGCGGGATCGGGCAGGAGGAGAAACGGAGGTCATGTCGCGTAGTCGGTATCAGGCTGGGCCGAGGTGTTCCCGGCCGCGCAGTCGCATCTTACCGCAGCCGGCAGGCCGTTTCCCTGCACTATAATGGCCGATTGTCTTTACATTCCCCTGTCGGAGTTCCCTTCATGCGTACCTGCTACACCGGTGAGGTTTGCCGCGATCAACTGGGTCAGATCGTCACCCTTTTCGGCTGGGTGCATCGTCGCCGCGACCATGGCGGCGTGATTTTCATCGACCTGCGCGACCGTGCCGGACTGGCCCAGATCGTGTGCGATCCCGACCGTGCCGACACCTTCGCGACGGCCGAGAGCCTGCGCAACGAGTTCTGCATTCGCATCACCGGGCTGGTGCGCGAGCGTCCGGCCGGCACCACCAATGCCGACCTGAAGTCGGGCGAGATCGAAATCCTCTGCCATGACATCGAAATCCTGAACGCATCGGTCACGCCGCCGTTCCAGCTCGACGACGACAATCTGTCCGAGACCACGCGCCTCACGCATCGCGTGCTCGACCTGCGCCGTCCGCAGATGCAGCGCAACATGATGCTGCGCTATCGTGTGTCGATCGAAGTCCGCAAGTTCCTCGACGAGCTGGGCTTCATCGACATCGAGACCCCGATGCTGACCAAGAGCACGCCCGAAGGTGCGCGTGACTACCTGGTGCCGTCGCGCGTCAATGCCGGTCATTTCTTTGCGCTGCCGCAGTCGCCGCAGCTCTTCAAGCAGATGCTGATGGTGGCCGGTTTCGACCGTTACTACCAGATCACCAAGTGCTTCCGCGACGAAGACCTGCGTGCCGATCGCCAGCCCGAGTTCACCCAGATCGACTGCGAGACCTCGTTCCTCAACGAAACGCAGATTCGCGAGATCTTCGAGGGCATGATCCGCCACGTCTTCAACAAGGTCCAGGGCGTGTCGCTGCCGGCACAGTTCCCCGAGATGACCTGGCAGGAAGCCATGGATCGCTTCGGCTCCGACAAGCCCGACCTGCGCGTCAAGCTCGAGTTCACCGATGTGACCGACGTCATGAAGGATGTCGACTTCAAGGTGTTTTCCGGTGCAGCCAACATGGTCGGCGGCCGCGTGGTGGCCCTGCGCGTGCCGGGCGGTGCCCAGCTCTCGCGCAGCGAGATCGACAGCTACACCCAGTTCGTCGGCATCTACGGTGCCAAGGGCCTGGCCTGGATCAAGGTCAACGAAGTGGCCAAGGGCCGCGAGGGCCTGCAGGCTCCCATCGTCAAGAATATCCATGATGCCGCGCTGGCCGAATTGCTCAAGCGCACCGAAGCCCAGGATGGCGATCTGATCTTCTTTGGCGCGGACAAGGTCAAGGTGGTCAACGATGCCATCGGTGCATTGCGCGTCAAGATCGGTCACAGCGAGTTCGGTCGCAACAACGGCTTGTTCGACAATGTCTGGAAGCCGCTGTGGGTGGTCGACTTCCCGATGTTCGAATACGACGAGGACGACAACCGCTACGTGGCGGCACATCATCCCTTCACCAGCCCCAAGGATGGCCACGAGGATTTCCTCACCAAGGATCCCAGCAAGGCGCTGGCCAAGGCCTACGACATGGTGCTCAACGGCTGGGAAATCGGTGGCGGCTCGGTGCGTATCCATCGCGAGGAAGTGCAGAGCAAGGTGTTCCGCGCCCTCAAGATCGACGAACAGGAAGCCCGCGAGAAGTTCGGCTTCCTGCTGGATGCGCTGCAGTACGGTGCGCCTCCGCACGGCGGGATTGCCTTCGGCCTGGATCGTATCGTCACCATGATGACCGGTGCCGATTCGATCCGCGACGTGATCGCCTTCCCCAAGACGCAGCGCGCCCAGTGCCTGCTGACCGCAGCGCCTTCGTCCGTGGATGAAAAGCAGTTGCGCGAACTGCACATCCGCCTGCGCCAGACCGAAGTCAAATAACCCTTCGTGGGCTGCGGCTCCGGCCGCAACCAGGCCGCCTATGTCCATCCTGCGGGTC